>DASPJQ010000338.1:0-8191 GCA_035628535.1 Flavobacteriales bacterium
CGCATACCACCGCCTGTGCAAAAATTTCCGCAACGGTTTGGCCGTGGTTGCTGTTGAACGCGATGCCTGTGGCGGTTGTTTTAACCAGATTCCACCGCAGCGCCAAATGGACATACGCCAGCATAAAAAAGTAATTGTGTGCGAGCATTGCGGCCGTGTATTGGTTGACAAAGCCATTGATCCCGATTACGCTGAGTAATTTTTAACGTTTAAATAAATGGTCCCTCACCCGAAACGGTGGGGGATTTTTTTTATCCAGCAATAGCCATTACTATTTCATACGAGGAATGCAGGGAAGTTGTGGGCTTGTTTGAAACAATCCGTTTACTCAACTGGTTTGGTAAGAGCATCCGCATGCGTTATTGGTTAAGAAATCTGTGTGTTCAATCCTGGACCAACGGTAAACGTGCCGTTGCAGGGGTGCTTAAAATCCAACCTTACCAGCCGCCTTACAACCGTTGTATTTATTATGTTCACACCCCGCACAATGAAGAATGCTGACGAGCGCAACCAACTACAGCGTTGCCGGCAATTATGACAAGCTTTGCCTGGTCATGACAAACAACCGGCAACGATCTTGCATCCCATCAATCAGTCCGTTCCCGTAAACGGTTTTAGTTACTAACAAGCTGGTTTTTGAGGCCCAATTCCATATATTTAAACCAACGCATTAATTAATTTATTTATGGAAATCGGAGAATTTTTTCAGACCTATTGGTGGGTCTTTGTCATTGTGCTGGTTTTGGTTTTGTACAAACTGGTGTTTCGTTTACTGGGTATTATTTTTATTCCTGAAGACAAAATTGGTTTGGTAACCAAAAAATTTGTTTTGTTTGGCAGCAACCGCGAGCTGCCCGAAAACCGCATCATTGCCATTGATGGCGAAGCGGGTTTCCAGGCGCGCACGTTGCCACCCGGTATTTATTTCTGGTATTGGGTTTGGCAGTATGAAATTACGTTGCAGCCGCTCACCATTATTCCGCAGGGGCAAATTGGTTTAATTGTGGCCAAAGACGGTATGGACCTTGAAGTAGGTTCCATTCTGGCGCGTAAAGTAGAATGCGAAATGTTTCAGAATGCCGATGCGTTTATGCGCAACGGTGGACGCAAAGGAAGGCAAACCTCTTTTCTTACGGCAGGAACATTCAGGATAAACACATTTTTGTTTGATGTGATTATTACCGATATGGTAAAGGTAAGCGACAACATGGTGGGCATTGTTACCACGCTTGACGGTTTACCAATAGATGAAGGGAACATTGCCGGTAAACACATTCCCGGCCACAACAATTTCCAGGATGCCGATGCTTTTTTAAACGGTGGAGGCAATAAAGGTCTGCAACCGCAGGTCATACTTGCCGGTTCGTATTATATGAACCCCTGGTTTGTGCAAATTGAACAAATCAAAATGACAGAGATCCCAATCGGGTATGTAGGCGTGGTTATTTCCTATGTTGGCAACGAGGGCCAGGATTTAAGCGGTGTGGAATTTAAACACGGTAACATTGTAGCCAAAGGTCACAAAGGCGTTTGGGCCGAACCGTTGGGCCCCGGTAAATATCCCATTAATACTTTTATTATGCGTGTTGAAATGGTGCCCACAACCAACCTGGTGTTGAATTGGGCCAGCGCACGCAGCGAGGCGCACCAACTGGACAAACATTTGTCAACCATAACCGTTCGTTCAAAAGACGGTTTCCCGTTCAACCTTGACGTATCACAAATCATTCACATACCCACTACCGAAGCGCCAAAAGTAATTGCACGTTTTGGAAATATGATAAACCTGGTGGGCCAGGTACTGGAACCAACCATTGGTAATTATTTCCGCAACTCGGCACAGGATGCCGATGTGATTGCGTTTTTGACCTCGCGTAAAGAAAGGCAGGATGCGGCCAAAGGTCATATAAGCAAAGTACTTGAACAATATAACGTGTTTGGGGTTGACACGCTTATTGGTGACATTGTTCCGCCCGATTCGCTGATGAAAACATTGACCGACCGTAAACTTGCCGAGGAGCAAAAAGTGACGTATGAAACACAGAAAAAAGCCCAGGAAACCCGGCAGGCGTTGGAAAAAGAAACGGCCATTGCCGAAATACAAAAAGACATTGTGAAGGCTGACCAGGGCGTATTGATTTCAGAACGTATTGCCGATGCAGCGGTTAAAAAAGCGCAGGGTGATGCACAAGGCGTAAAAATACAAGCCAATGCCGAAGCGGAGCGGTTAAAGGTAATTGCAGCGGCCGATGCAGAAAAAACGAAATTACTGGCCAATGCCGAGGCTGAAAGGGTAAAAGCGCTTGCCAATGCCGAAGCTGAAAAAATTTCGGTAACCGGTAATGCCGAAGCTGAAAAAATCCTGGCCATTGGTAAATCGTCAGCCGAATCATATGAGCTGGCCATTAAATCAATGGGTGGCGACAATTTCACCCAACTGAAAATTACCGAAGCCATTGGTAAGGACAAGATCAAGATCATTCCTGAAATACTTATTGGAGGAGGCGGTGAAAACGGTGCAAACGGAACAATTAGCGGATTGCTTGGGTTGAAGTTGCTGGAGCAAATGGGTATTAAGTATAAGGAAGAACAAAAACAGCAGGAGAATAAGCCAAAGAAGGAGTAGGCAGCGGAGCTGCTGTTTAGTTATTCCGGTATTTGTTAGCGGGTATGCGGGTGTGACCCACATGGATGCATGAAGGGGTTGCGGTTATACATACGGTTTCGGAATTTATGAACACGATTGAACATGAACGCAGAACTTTTAGATATTTTAAATAGGATTTCAGTTTATTGGAACCATACCGAAAACAGGAGGGAGCCACTTGCGCAGTTGAGCCATTATATTCAGCATGCAGTTGATTTTACAAATGAAATCACTGAAATAATTGAATTGGCCAACGATGAGAACGGTAATGAGGATCCGTTTAGTGACCTGGTAGTTGCGCTGCAATATAACTATACCGAAAATAAAACGCATTTACTTTTTATTTTCAACTACCTTGCAACCCGCGCTGTTACGGTGAACAACTATTATTCGTATTTCCTGTTTAATCACGTTCAATACGAAGAATTTGTGAACGAAATACCGGAAATTGCCACAGAAATCATTCCGCTATTGGTGCCGCTTCTAAAAAGCAATTTTAACCTGAATAAAGAATTTGCCATAAAAACCGGTCAGTATTGCTTATGGGCAAACCCAAAAGCCGATAGGAATAACTATATTTTTACGGTGCAGGAAGCATTGAAAGACCCGGATTGGAAAATCCGGCATTATGCTTTCAAATGCCTGAAAAAAACAAATAACCTTCCTGTTGGGTTTAAACGTTCAGTCACTGATTTTATCCGGCCTTTGATTTTTCACAAGCAAATTCAATGAAAAATCCGGCTTTTTGGGCCGGATCCACTATTTAATATTAGCATGTCACAGTTAACACGTTTTGCCTCTTAACCAATAATGACAGGCCGGGCTTCGTAATGACGGATAATTATTTCCTGGACTTTGTTCCCGTCAAAATAGCAATGCAGCCCTCGGGGGTAATGCCCGTTAGCGATTCTTTGTCTTCGCAGTCAATTTCCACAATTAACTGCTGGGTTGAGGCCACGTTAAAATCAAAATAGTTCTTTTTGTTTTTTTCACTGTCAAAAAACACGTTTTTGTCAGTATCCATTACCTTGAACTTCACTTTTATGTTGTCCATGCCACATACCATAAGGCGGTATTCCACATCGGAATTAAAGGTCACCATCAGTTCGGCTTTGTCGCCAGGGCGCATGGTGGTGGCGTTCATTTTACCGCTGTTTGAATACGGTTTCAAGTCGGGTATGCAGCTTTTTTTGGCAAAGCCCTTGCACTGCGCATGCGATATACCAATGCCGGCAAAAACAACAAAACAGGTCAATATTAATTTTTTCATATGATTTTTTGCCGGTTATTAAGGTTTTGTATAGGAGTTACGGATTTCTTTAACCATATTTCTGAGTTCGATAAATACCTCTGGCGGGAAGTTGATCTCATTTTTACCGCCAATGGTGGTTACCCCGTTTTTGGTGGTGGTTTCACCTTTTACGCGCACAATTTCAACTTTGGCAAATACACCCTGCAGGCGCTTCAAATCTTCGCGCACGCTTTTTATATTTTCTGTTTCAGTATACGATTCCATCAATTTACACAGGTTTTCAAGCGATAGTTTTTGTTCGGCAACACGGTCCAACAATTCCTGGTTCGGTTTTTTTTCGCTCATCATTTGCGTGGCAATAAACAATCCTTCAATCCAGCCACCTGCAACAATCAGGCCTGAAATTTCGGTTTTGTCATTTTCTTCGAGGTACGTATCCAAATCAAAAAATACTTCTGAAATGATGGAATTCAGTGAATCGCGGTCGTCCTTGTTTTCTTCCAGCCGGTCCCATACGTTGTCGGAAATGGCCCCCTCAATCCCCAACCTTTTCACCAGACTCTGGCAACTTTCCATATACAGTTGAACTTCCATGCTTTTCTCAAACACATTGGCATAATTCAAATCGGCACCGTAAATACCCAGGTTAAGGGCCTGTTTTTTCAGCACATTGTACTTATCAACAAACTTTACATCGTTCATCATTTTAATATCGTAAGTAGTACCCGCTTCTTTGAGCAAATCAGCTGTTTCGGCCGTTGAGGGTATGCTGTACATGATTTGCCGTGTGGCTTCCAACCGGCTTGAATCGGTTGTAGGTTCTTTTGCAATGGTGTCAACTACCTCGCCACCATCGCCACCTTTTTTTTCGCCATTACAGGCAACAAGAAACAAACTTGTTGAAATAGCAGCAATGCATAACTTTTTACGATTCATTTTTCTTGATTTGCAGGTAAATATAAGTAAATATCCCTAGTGTGAAAGATAGTGTTTGTCAACCGATAAATAGCTGATAATCACAAATTATTAATTTTCAATTAACAATTGTAAATTGTTGATGAAATACGCCTAACTAATCAAATCTCAATAGCTTATAGCTAATTTTGGTTTTTGGAGTAACACACGGGTAACAAAAGTTACCTGAATAAGTCTGAAGTAAGCCTAATATCAATAAGTATACTTTATTCGGATTTGGTTTTTGTTACTCCTAGTTGCTCGGCAATATTTCAATGAACTCATAACAAAGATAATCAATTTTCAGGCCAATTTCGTACTAATAAAATTTTGGCTTTTAGGGTTCTTTAAAAATCCTATTATATATTCCTTATTAAAAAAATTGATTTTCTCTAAACTATCCACTATTATGCGGGTACCAAAGTTTAATGAACGGTTAAAGGTTTTTTTGCTAAAATAATAATAGCGCTTTCTTCCAGATGTTGTTATAGCCAATAGTAGGCCATTAAATATTGGTTTACCGTTCTTATTTATCCTTGAAATTGGATAAAGGCCATCACCAATTTTTCTTCTTTTATTCTTCAAGTCAAGAACAAACCCTTGAAGTGCACTTGCGTTAACTTTTTTAACTAGTTTAAGTTTGGCTTTATGCTTTTTCTCTGAAACCGTTAAGAGTTTATTATAATCCTTAATAGAGGTCTCACTAATATCATAGGTAAATGATCTAGTCCTTCTAATTTTTCCCAAGTTTATTTGATACGTCTTTACAAAGTCTAAGAACTTAACCAGTAATTCACTGGGAGGAACCTTTAAATGACCTTTCGGATAGAAATATTTATCTAGCTTATATTTTTCAAAAACGTTATCGCGTAATATTAAAATAAATCGTAAAAGTGTAAAATGTCGAATTTTTAAAACAGAAGTATATTTATTAGGATCGCTGTCTTCCAATGCTTCATTTTTAATATGAATATCCAAAATCTTTGATTTGGCACCAAAATGTATTGTATAGTGGAGGTTTGGATCATCAGCCTTAAAGAAAATTTTTTCATTTAAAGGCGTCATTATGACATTAAGCATAAAATGCTCATATTCTGTAAGATCAATTTCAAAATCATTTTCCATATAAATTAATTGGAATTCTCTGACGATGTTTGATGGATATAGTTGTCTTATATTTTCGATTCTATTATTAACATCCTCTTGTTAGTATAAGTACTTATTAAGTTTAATTCCAGTTTTCAAAAAATTGTCTTAACACAATATATTTGACTTATGGGAACCTCATTCATAGAACAACATCAAATTGATTTAGCTTTTAACCAACACGTCAAATCTATTCAAGAAATCAGGATTGGAATAGATCGTTTAAAAGCCGTTGATTTTTCGGGATTGAAATTTCCGCAGATTAAAGAACTATATTTTTCTTCTTTAGGTTTGTTACCTATTGTTGGCTTGCCATTTGATCTTAAAATATTTGATTCACTCTCCGTTTTTAGAGGTCGTGATAAAAGGACATTGAAAAAAGGTGAAAATATTTGCAAGGTGAGGTCATTTTCATATCCAAAACAAAGTATGAATTATGGGAGAGCCCATATTCCAGGATATCCGGTTTTTTATGGTGCGGATTCAGTTAATACAGTTTTTTGTGAAATGAAAGGAGCCAAGCCCAATGATGAATTTTATATTGCCAGGTGGAATTTCGACATCTCGAAACTTAATGTTGACCAGATTACCTTAAATGTTCTGTTATCAGGGAACACTTCAAAGGAAAATCCTTGGGGAATGGCTCTAGCAAAAGCTCGTTTACCATACGATGATGATTATACAATTACCGAAGAAAATAAAAAGGCACTTGTTTACTTAAACGAGGAGGTTTGCCGTCTATTTGTGGAAAAGGGTGACAAGTTTTATCCTTTGACATCCTTTATTGCCCATAAACAGTTATATGCTGCTGATAAAACTACTAGAAGGCTAATTTTCCCATTTTTAATATATCCAAGTGTTGAAGATGGTGGAGATAGCTGCAATTTTGCAGTCCATCCGAAATTTGTAGATGATTTTTTGCGGTTAAAAACAATTTATCATGTCAAACTCTTAGAGTGGACTGATTCTGGCCCTAAAGTTGAAATTATAAAGATGGGATATTCTAATGATAATGAAAACATTTTGTGGTTTAAAATGCAAGAGGATTTGCATAAAAGAAGTTATAGACTAAACAGAATTGAATGTCCTACCTGTAAAAGAGAATTCTTTGGTGAAGATCTAAAAGACCTACGTATATATAATCACGAGACTAGTTACTCCTCTATTGAATTCGCGAAAAAAATAATTAGCATAGAAAACCCTTCATTTTTAGAAGATATTCCTTCTAAAATAATTCAAAACCTGAGATTGCCAAAAAATCTAAAACAGGAGTTTCATTGGGAAAATGCAGATAAGGTATACCTTTTGTGCGGTGAAGAACCGCACTATGCACCAAAACTTGTCGTTGACTTAATACAAGAATATAATTATATACCTGTAACTGAATCTTGAATTGTTTTTAAAATTAACTTGAATTTCTTTTTCGTTTCTGACTAAACAATAACTTATATGTCGCAAAATGAAAAAAAATGGCAGATTGCTGAGAAACTAGCTGCGACTTTTGAAAGGTTCTTAACGAGCGATTCTGTGGTTCAACATAATATTAAACTACCTGTATTAGGTAAACCTAATAGGAGGCCAAGGCAATGTGATGTTGTAATAACTTTTGGCAAAGCTCCCACGACAACAATTGCTATTGTTGAAGTTCAAAAACGAAAAAGTAAACCACGATTAACAACATTTCATGGTTGGATTAAAAAAATGCGGGAAGTTGGTGCTCAGCAGTTAATTTGTGTTTCAGAGGCCGGCTTTCCATCTTCAATAGTAGAGGAAGTTAAATACTCCTATGGTAAAACTATTGCTCTAATGACTTTAAAAGAATTTGATCATCTGACGAACCCGGAAATTGTTACAATGCTACCGTACCAAATTATTATGGATAAGACTTTCAAATTCCTTGAAATTAAATTTACTGAATTTGATCCTAAGCCATTAGGCGGCATATTAAAAATAAATACCGAAGATGCGATTTTTAAAGTAAGGGATAATGATAAAAAATTTAGTTTGAATGATATCGCCCAAGCATTATTATATTCAAAATCTAAGATTCCACAATTTGCAATTAATGAGCTTAAAAATGAAATCAATATTTTAGAACATGAAATAACCGAGAATGACTTCTTATCTTTAATTTATGACTCGCAAGAATATAAAGTTAAAAACGGTCATTTAAAGCTTGAATTAACAACAAA
>DASPJQ010000339.1:0-22124 GCA_035628535.1 Flavobacteriales bacterium
ATTGATTTTCACTACACGATATAAAAGTAAAAAGTGTTAACCCTGAAATTGCAAATAATCGTTTCATTCCTTTTATCGGTTTGTCTCTGGTTGTTTCGCCCTGCAATGACCGCTAACGTTCGGGTGGTGGGCTTGCAGGCACTACTTTTGAAACATATCGGTTGAAGTAAAGTTAGCAAAAAACAATTATGATTCTCTGCCTTTGACGATGTTTTTTGATAACGTGACTGACGATTATAAGAGGGGAAGCGATGGCGTACCTGTCTGCCTGGTGCCCTGCCTGCCGCGCAAGTGCAGGCAAGGTTGCGGCCACCGCAAGCCAGGTTATGTTGCAGTACCCCACGCTACTATTTAATTATTCTGACGCTTGCTGCCGCTTCAATCCATTCACCTTGTTTCCGGTCTTTCCATTGTTTGTCTTCGGGAATAAAGTCACACAATTCTATGTGAACTGGTGAAGGAACACTCCATGTTTGGTTTTCATACCTTAGCTCAAGAATACCAATGTCACCCGTTATCTTTTCTCCGGAAAATATTTGATCAAACTTTACAACAGCAGCGTTGGTTTTATTTTGTCCTTGAATAAAGTTGATCACTTTTACCACTTCTTTTATTGGCAGGAGGATTTTTTAAATAAAGCGCATCAAAATCATAGCCACCGTGCAGTTCAATCTTGTCTCCTATGGTGAGTTCCTTCATACGAATGTATTTTGGGTGCATTGCGCATAACGTTCGGGCGGCTTGCCGAAGGCGGGTCCCGATAGCTATCGGATTCGGAAACGCGACCTGTCTGGTTGCTTTAAAAGTTTGTTAGTTGTTGTAGGTTTCATTTTGTTCTTTCGCCCGCTTTTGGCAAGGTGCTGTTACCAGCAGCCCATTCCGCCCTAAGATCTTCTATTTGCTTTGCACTGCTCATAAATTCCATTGTTAACAAGCTCATTTAATTCAGCTTCTAATTTGTCTAACGCCTTACCGAAAATTAACAGTCTCATTTTGGTGCCTTGAAATAATAAGAAATGACATTTTTAAATTGGTTCTCGTTAAACTCCCTTCCCACTCTCGAAAAATTCAGTCTATAAGTTTTCCCATTAGTTTCAATAAACCAACTTAAGTCATTCTCACCTTGAATTATTTTCGTATTTCGTAACACAGTTCCACCATTCCGCTTTTGTAGGCGCCTACGTCTTTGAGGTGCAACGCCTGTTCGTGCCCTATTTGGTTAAAAAATGGTGTTCCTTCTCCCAAAAGAATGGGTATAATGGTTTGCCGTATTTCGTGTGCCAGGCCTAAGCGGATAAATTCCCTCACAAGCATTGCACCGCCTGCAACCCAAACATTTTTATAGGTTGGTTTTAACCGTTCGTTTACAAGTTTGTTCAGGTCGCCCGCATAAAACGCAATGTTCGGCCTTTCAACAGGCAAGTTTCTATGCGTTACAACAATTGTTGGCTTGTCACCATACGCCCACCCATGCGATTTGGAAAGTTCCAGGGCGTGTTCATACGTGCGTGAACCCATTACATAGCAATCAATTTTTTTAAGGAATTCTTCCGGATCTGGCTCAGTAACGCCCTTCTCATAGTTGTCGGGTGTCTCAAACCACGAAATATTGTTGTCTTTTTTGGCAATAAAGCCGTCAAGACTTGAAACCATGTGTATGGTTACTCTAAACGTATCTGTTGTCATTTGTTTTGTGTACGTTGTACGGACAGGGGCGGTTGGAAACGTATCCTTGGCTTCCCACTATTCTCCGAGTTTTTTGATGCATTGTTCCCTGATATCCCAAATTCTGTCAAAACCTGTTTGGATGCCGTTCTCTTTTATCCAATGCTGCAAATATTGTTCGATCAGTTTAACCATTTTCTTGCCCCTGGTGAGCTGATTGGCCATTAGCCAATCCATTAATTGATTTCGCTCATTTAACGGGTGATTTTGCATATCCGCGTCAAGCTTGTTGATCACATCCTGTGAAAGAAGGTTACTGTCCATAATCAGAATGGCGAGCTGGCGTGGCAGGAACTTTCCAAAGGTCCATAGTTCCATGGCTAGGGCATGGTCTTTTCCAATTTCCTTCGCCATTTTTCGCAGGTCGCCCAGTTTTGTTTTGTCATTGAACCGGCCCACGATTTTTTCTGCTTTTGAAGAGCGCTTCATTTAACGTTTCAATTTTTACATTCGGGTGCTTGAGGTTTGGGCGGTGGTTCAACAGGACCGGCTGTTGCGGTATGCATGTCCTGAATCCTTCACCAAAACGTTACACGAATATCATGCGTTTAGTTTAACAATTGTTGCTGCTGCGCATAGTCCCTTATATGCCCAGGTAAATGGTCACGAATGTTCTTTCTTTCATATAATCTTTGCGGTCTTTTACGATGATAACCTTGTTTTTTTTAAGCGTGACAAATTTACTTTTTGTTTTTATGCTTTTAATGGGTTTATCGAAAGCCAGTACCAGGCGATGGCCGCAGCAAGCTTTGGGAGCTGAAGGAACAAATGGATCTCCATAACCGTCTGAATATTCAAGCGAGTCGCCTGCATACCGGAATTTGAAATAATTTTTAGTAAAAACCGGGCTCAAATAATTGCCCAGGGAGTCTACCTCAAGGATGGTAAATTGCAAGAGTTTCTTTGTTGAAGTATAATCTTTAATAACCACCGATCTGTAATAGGAGGCGGAATCATTACAAATTGAAACCAGGGCCGAGCGGTCTGAATGAATTGTAACCTCCTGGCTGGTCCCACAGTTTGCAAGGAACGCCATGGTAGCGAGGATTGCAGGTATATATATGAATAAACGCCTCATGGTGCCTGAAGGCCTCGCTGGTTTTGTTTGAAGTGAAACTAAATAAAATTTATTTCCCGGTAGTGATGGGATGTGTACGAATACGTTAAATTTTGTTTAATTCACCTTGTGGTATGAAGATGAGACGTAAAAGTTGCTGTGCCCGGCATAGCCTGTTTGAACATGGTGGTAATAAAAATTTGATAGTTGTGCTTAAGGTTAGGTTATCAAATATGCATTCTTATTATAATTTGTCATTATCAAAAAAACTCACCACGTCCCAATTTTCTCCAGCTTTCCTTTACGCTTTACAATGTTCTTATAATCCCACTGCATTTTTTTGGCTTTGGTACACCAGCGTTTTAAATCTTTCAAATTAATTTCATCAATGGAAGTGTACACGGCCGATGCGTCCCTGAACTTTCCCGTTCCGGGTTTCAACCCTTCTTCGTCAAAACTGGCACCGCTCCAGAACATTAACCGTATGCCCGCTTTTTGTTTGCTGTAACCGGCAATGGGATTTTCATTGATAAACCAAACCGGGTGCGCATGCCATATTTTGCTTTCAGCTTTGGGCAGGTATTCATCAAGGGCTTTTGCCAACGCTGTGCATACGGCTTTGTCAGCCGCGGATTGGGAACTGTTGTATGCTTTTATTTCGTTACTCATGGTTTTACAATTGGTTATGCATACAATCAATAGACAGCACCGTCATAGTCGGGGCGTTCATCTTTCCCCATGGCCGCGCGTATGGTTTTTTCTGAATATTCTTCGTCTTCGTAAGGACCTTCACCCAGGACCTGCCATTCTTTGTTATGAACATTGTTGTGATTGCCTGTTGCTTCGGTGCCGCGCCCTTTGTGCAATGCGTGTACCAGTTCATGGTAAAGCCCGTATTTGGGACGTTCGGTTTGCCAGGGCTGTTGGCCATTTCCATAATGTTGCGTGGAAGGATTAATTTCAACAATTGATCCCGTGCCCCTGCCATCGGTGGCTGCCACGGCTTCGTCCTTCGTTTGGGCTTCAGCCTCCAGGTATTTTTCTACATGCGTTCCCCCGGCTTCTTTTGCCTGCGATTCAACGACGCGGTTAGCCAAACTGTTGTGTAAAATCCTCCGGCCCCTTTTGGCTATCCAATCGGCCACCAGCGGATGTTGAGCCAGCTCTTCTTTTACACCGGTACTTGTAGTTGAGGTAGTATTGCGCCCGTTTGACGACTGCTTTATGGTTATGGGTTTTTCTGTTGCCAGCAGCGACTTTAAGAATTCATGCCCGAGTTCGGTTTGGCTTAACTCATCAAGGTGCTCCAGTGTTTGATTTTTGAATGACTTGTTTCCATGAACAGGATGAACAAACGTTGAATTTTGTATGCGTATGTTTTTTTTGCCCGAGCGTATTTTTTCCATGGTAAGGCGCCTGTCCAATTCATGATCGTCTGTTTGATGGAATTCCTGCAAACTTACCTTTAGCCCCCTGAAATTATTCTTGTTTTTGCTTTTCCTGAGTTGTGCAACTCCCGCACCGGACAATTGGACCGCCCGGTTGTTGGTGCGGTTATCGGTTAAAAATACACCCCTGGATTTTTGGTTGCCGGTAAGCGCATGCGCAGCGGAATGTTGTTTTTTGGACGAATCGAATTCAGGTGCCATGGTTAAATTGCGGTTTAATTTAGCATATAGATGAGATGTGTGTACGGGACTTGTAAAAATAAATGTACGCAAAAAAATAATGCCGGCTATACCCCAAACTGCCGCAAATGGTGGTCAAAATGTTTCCATTCAAAAACAGCCCATTGCTCGGGCGTAAAATGGCCGAAGAACGGGTGCGGGTGCATGGTGACCCCGGAAGGACCTGCTGCCGGTATGTTTTTAAGCGATGCAATTGCTTTTGCTTTTTCCGCTTCAAAATCGGGCGTTCCTTTGATCACATAACTTTTATCGGTGGGTGAATTCCTGCCAAAGGGTTTTTCACTGAGTATATTTTTTTTCATAAGCGTACCAACAATGCGACCGATGAAAAGGCGCTTTATGGTTTTTTTCCCCGTGAATGTTTCCATTGACACGTTGCAATGCGCCAGCATTTGCGCCACGTTCATTTTTCCCCACAGGGGCTGTGTTCCCGGGTCAAGGTTGTTGATGCGTTCCACAAGGGAAGACACATCAGCGGGATTAAATAAGTTTTTCATCATAACTACTGTTCAATTGTTTTTTTAAGGTTTTGTGTGTTCAATGCATTGTACAAAAAACGGTCAGATGGCAACAGCGCGCGTTGTATCCTGCGTGCATAATAAATACTATCTAAAATTTCCTTTTGTTTCGCCTCAATAAGCGTATTTTTTTCTTCAACCTCGGTTTTTTGGCGGGCAATTAACCGGTTGTCTTTTTGTTTTTGACGATAGCCCTTTAAAATAAACAGTGTAAGCAGGGCAACCAAAGCAATGCCGGTAATGAAAAAAACAAGTTGCTGTTCTTTTCGCTTCAGGTCCTCCCTGGCCAGGGCTTCTTTTTTTTCCTGCCGCGCTTTTGCTTTGTCCTGCTTTTTTTCAAACGAGTATAGCATTTCGTTGCGGGTTATTTCATCGTTTTTATCAGCATTAAAAATGGAATCTTTCAAATGCCGCGCATTTTTGTAGTGGACCAGGGCTAACGCATAGCTCCCTTTTTTTTCGTATAAACTCCCCAACAGATCTTCGGCATCCATTTCCTGTTTTTTTATGCCTATTTGCCTGCTCAGCTCTGCGGCCAGCAACAAATGTTTTTCAGCTTTGGCAACAAGGTCTTTTTGCAGTTGAACATTTTCAACCATGTTCATGTATACGGTGCCAATGTCGGCATGGCAGCTTACCGCAATGTTTTGTATGCCCAGCTCTTCATTAATTTTTAACGACCTGAACTGGTACTCCAATGCTTTCTCATAATTTTTTGTATTGCGGTAAACAACGCCAATATTGTGTAAATGGTTGCCCAGTGCGTTCATGTCACCGGTTTGCTCCGATAGTTTTACGGCAGCCAGATAATATTTTAACGCTTTGGTATTGTTTCCCAAATCAAAGTAGGCCACACCAATATTGCCCAGCAGCGAACCTACCTCAAGGTTGTTTTTTAACGCCCGGTTAAGTTTTAAGGCTTTCATGTAATAACGCAGGGCTTTTTTAGGATCATGCAGTTCAACATACACAATGCCTATATTGCTCAGCATGGCGGCAATGGTTTGTTGATGCCTTGTTTTTTCGGCCATTTTCAAGGCATTGAAGTACATGTCCAACGCGCGGGCATAATTGCCCTGCAGGTAATACACAATGCCCAGGTTGCCGGTGTGCGATGATATGGTTGCCGTATCGTGCAAAGCTGAATCAATTTTTAACGCGTGTTTGTACGCCTTGACGGCATTGGCATAATCACTTTTTACCTGGTACAGCGCGCCCGTTATATTGTATAATTCTGAAGTGATGCGCGCAACACGTTTATGGGCCTGTTTTTTACGCGGCAGTTTTTTTACGATGTCCATGCCCTGGTTGGCCAGCAGAATGCCGGTGTCAGGATTTGCGTACAAATATTCCCACGCCAGCTCATACAGGATGTTGGCCCGTGCCGTATCCATTTTGGTTTGTGGAAGCAGTTTGTGAAGCGAGTCAAGCCTGGTAGTTTGACTGTACCCCATAAGGCTTCCTGTGGTAAAAACAACCGCCAGCGCAGCATATAGGGTATGGCGTATGTTTTTCATTGCGGTTTTTTGCTGTTCAGCTTGCTTTGAATATATGCATTGCTCGGGAGCAACGACCGTTGTATGCGGCTTGCATAATTAATACTATCTATTATTTCGCTCTGCTTCTTTTCAATTTCAACGTTCTTTTTTTCCACTTCTTCTTTTTGCCGGGTCATGATTGCATTGGCTTGTTGCTTGCGTTTCAGCCCTCTGAGTATAAACAGGGCTATTAGGGCAACCAGGATAAGGCCGGCCAAAAAATAATTGAGTTGTTGCTGTTTGCGCGTTAATGCGGCTTTTGCTATGGCGTTCTTTTTGTCGCGCTGCGTTTTAACAGCGGCCTCTTTTTTCTGGAAATCATAGTTCATTTCACGCTGGGCAATCTCCTTCGATTTCTCATTGTTAAACAACGAGTCTTTCAAGGCCATTGCCGCCTTGTAATGGTCAAGCGCAGGTTTGTGGTGTTTGAGTTCGGTATACAATTCACTCAGGGAAAGCTCAACCTGCCAGAGTTCATTGGGGACACCTGACTTTTTATACGTTTCCAGCGAACGCAGGAAAAAGGATTCGGCCGCTTTGTAATTTTTTTGCGTGGCATGAATTGACCCGATAACACCAAGGTTGCGCGCAACTGCCGGAAGGTTGCCATGCGCTTCAACAAGTTTCAAGGCTTTGCCATTAAACTCAAGCGCCTTTTTATAATTGCCTTTTATGACGTAAATGTTACCGATGTTCCCCAAATCGGTGGCCATTTTTTGCTGGTCACCCTGGCGCTCACTTATTGCAAACCCTTTTAAAAAATAATCAAGCGCCTTGTCAAAGTCCCCGCTTTCGGCATAGGCATTTCCCAGGTTTCCGTAAATGGAAGAAATGCCGTTTTCATCGTTATGCGCCAGCATTATTTTAAGCGCTTTCATATAATAGTCCAGGGCCCTGGCGGTTTTTTTCTGGTCCAGGTAAATAGTGCCTAAATTGGTGAGGATTGCGGCCGTGTTGTTTTCCAATCCCAGCTTTTCATAAATGCCCAGTGAATGTAAAAAATGCCGCTGCGCCTGCGGGTAGTCGCCTTTTATCCATTCAAACGTTCCAAGCTGCCCGGTTGAAAGCGCAACACCTTTTTCCCACCTCAGTTTTTTTGATAACGACAAGGCACGCTTGCTTAGTTTTATGGACGTGTCGGGCTGCACATACATGATTTCCCAGGCAAGGTCATTGAGATGGATTATTTTATTTGTGTCGGGACGGTCGTTTTTAATCAAGGCCTGCAATGAATCAACGGCCCTGGTTTGTGCGCTAAGGGGTAATATTTCCGCCAAACATACATTCAGGGAAAACAGGACAACCATATAACGCAAAACGGCTTGCAAGGCAACTGAACAGGTGAGGTACTAATATACAACATTCACAAACGTTCAACCTTCATTTCACGGTGTGTGGCCTTTTTGTTTCACTTAAACCTGCCTGAAAGCCATTGGCTTGGCTGTATTTTAACACAATTTTACGGGGGAACATGCATGGCGGAATAAATTTTTCATTTAACTTTGTATTACAAAGTACTTTTAATTAATTAAAAACAACTACTTATGACAATACAGAACAAACGGCTTATAGCCATTGCGGGTGCAGTAGCGCTTTTATTGAGCATACCGCTTATAGCCATGCAATTTACCCCGGAGGTGAAATGGGGCTTATTGGATTTTATTGCAGCGGGTGTTTTGCTGCTTGGAGCGGGCCTTACGCTTGAACTTATTTTGCGAAAAGTAAAAACACCGAAAGTGCGGCTTGTTTTGGTGGCCATTCTTTTTGCGGTATTCTTCCTGGTTTGGGCCGAGCTTGCGGTTGGCATTTTCGGGACGCCACTTGCCGGCAGCTAATGATTACCAAAGCAGGTTTAACCGCAAGGGGCGCAAAGATTTTACAAAGGTTTTTGTGGTGATGCAATGCAAGGAGGTAAAAAATGAAATACGAAAAATTTTCCCTGAACAAGCGGCTTAAAAGTTTCCCTTACGCGTTTAACGGCTTAAAAATACTTTTGAGGGAAGAGCACAATTCCATTCTGCATTTACTGGCGGCAACAGGCGTTGTTGCAGCCGGAATTTACTTTAAGCTTTCGGCTTGCGAATGGGTGGCCGTTGCGTTTGCCATTGGCCTTGTGATTTCACTTGAAATCATTAATTCGGTAATTGAAAACGTGGCCGATTTTGTTTCGCCCTCCAAAAACGAAAAAATAAAAAAAATCAAGGACCTGTCGGCAGCAGCGGTCCTGGTAAGTTCACTTACCGCTTTGGCCATTGGGGCAATTGTGTTTGTTCCAAAAATAGTAGCCCTATGGTGAGCCTGCTGAAAGAAAAAAACAAGTTTCATGAAACGGTTTTCATGGGAACGCTCACGGTGTGTTGTTTCGGCCTCTCAATGTTCAGGTGCATGTATGCCGGGACGCCCGGTTTTATTTTCCTGAACTGGAATTTATTCCTGGCATTCATACCGTGGGCGCTTACAACCTGGGCAGTAATCAAACCAGCCATTCACCAATCAAAACTTAAAGTTTTACTGGTGCTTGGATCATGGCTGGTGTTTTTTCCCAATGCACCGTATATCCTCACCGATTTGTTTCATTTAAACATGAGCTCAACCATGCCCAGGTGGTTTGACCTGGTGTTGATCCTATCGTTTGCCTGGACGGGTTTGCTTTTTGGTGTACTGAGTTTACTGGATCTTGAAAAAATTATGCAGGACACGGTAAAACCGGTTTACGTGGCCATTGGCTCAAGCGCTTTGTTGTTTGCAAGCAGTTTTGGTATTTACCTGGGCCGGTTTTTACGGTTCAACAGCTGGGACGTAATTACCGAACCATACGCGTTGATGCATGATGTGGGGGTCAGGGTCATTCACCCGTTTGATTACCCCAAAACCTGGGGCGTAACCATTTTCATGGGGCTGTTCTTAAACATGGTGTACTGGTCGTTGAAACTGATGCGAAGAGGTTTTTAATTCGCCCACAGCCGTATTAAATGCTTCGCATAGGTGCAGCGAGGAAACATACCAAGTCCCACCAGCGTCATAATTTTTGTTTAACCCTTATAAGTGTGAAATTCGGTAATTGTGAGGTAATACCCGTCCGGGTCCCTGAGTGAAAATTCCTTTTTGTGCGAGTTGGGGTTTACATGAATGTCTTCTTCAATGAGCAAGCCCGATGCCTGCGCATTTTTCCGGATACGTTCCAGGTTTTCGGTTCTGAAATAAAGGATTAATCCATTGCCGGGGGTAATGCGCGGATTTTTCATTGTGGGATGCTCATGCGGGCCCCATTTGTGAAGGCAAAGTAAAACATCATTGTTGGCTGATACGAGCACATCAAATTCATCTCCCCCGTGTATGCTTTTGCAATTAAAAAGGGCCTGGTACCATGTTGAACTGGTCTCAACATCCTTTACGGCTATTATTGGGTCAAGTTTTATCATCGCATTTATTTTAATTCATAATGTTTTACTTCCTGATCATAGGTTAACATAATTTCCCTGACCAGGGGCGGCACCATGGCCACATGGTACTGTTCACCGGCAAATTGTTTGATGGCCTCAACCGATTCCCATTCGGTAATGATCAAAAATTCAATTCCTTCACTTATTTCACGGTGCAGGATGCGGGCTGAAATAAACCCGTTGATGGCGCGTATTTTTGGAAAGGTTTCATTGTTCAGGTGTGCAATGTATTCCTGCGCCCTTTCTTTTTTTGCCAAACCGGTCCAGTTGCGTGAGATCATGTTCGTGTATTTAATCATTAAAAAACAACATGTGTAAAAGCCCCATTGTTCAATTTATACACCCCGGCCCCATTGGTACCAAACCAGAGTTCACCTTTTTTGTCTTTATAAATAACCTCTACCGCGGCATTTGACAGGCCATTTTTTGTGCCGTATCGGGTAACGTTGTTCCCGTCATACCGCCACACTTCACCCTCACCTGTTCCAATCCACACGTTTCCGCTGGTATCTTCATTTATTGCCCAGGCGCGGGCCAGGGTACCCGGACCGGGTTTTCCTGTTTTCATAAACGCGGGGTTTGATAAGCCTTTTTGGGCAGTAATGTTCAACAACGTTTTACCATTAAAACAAAATAATCCGCTGCCGTTGGTTCCAAACCATAACATTCCATTCCTGTCCTCAAAAATATCAAGCACTGCCGGTCCGCGCAGGCCTTGTTCTGTAAGCCAGGTAAACGACTTTCCATCATAACAACACACACCCATGGCTTGGGTACCAAACCAGATTCTTCCTTTTTTATCTTTCAAAATGGAATAAACGCCATAAGCGCTGAGTTGATTTGACAGGCCGGGAAAATAGTCCGAATGGGTTTCGGCCTGCGGTAAAGGCAAATACATAAACGAATTGTTGCTGTAGCGATAGGCCCCGCCTCCAGCGTAAAACCACAAATCATTGGGTTCTGTTTTCCAGTTTTTGTACCAATCATCATCCGGCTGCATTCCATCTGTTTTGGTCAACGTGGTAAAGGTTTTTCCATCAAAACGGGTAACTCCGCAACCACCTGTACCGAACCAAATATTACCGAAGGGATCTTCGTGCAGGGTAAGGACCTGGTCTTGAAACAGCCCGTCTTTTTGTGTAAAACAAACCAGTTTTTTTCCGTCATAACGGTAAACGCCTGCATTGGTCCCGAACCAATAATTGTTATTCTTATCCTGTAGCATGCAAAGCACTCCTTTATCCAATTCACTTACACCATTCAATTCAAAGCCGGTTGCAGGTGTTTTTTCTTTTGGCAAAGGCGTATTGTTGGAGGCGATTATATTTTCATGTGAAGCGGAATTACTTTTTTCATTGCAACAGGCAAGCAATACGCATGCCGGAAGCAAAAAAGAAACAGGAATTTTTTTTATTCTGATCATTTACGCTTTCCGTACAAATTCCGATTTAAGTCCCATTGCTCCAAACCCATCAATTTTGCAGGCAATGTTGTGGTCGCCATTAACCAGTTTTATGTTTTTCACTTTTGTTCCCGCTTTAACCGGTTTGGATGAACCTTTAACCGGCAAATCTTTAATCACAATTATAGTGTCACCGTCTTTTAATTCATTGCCGTTTGCGTCCAGTATTTTTGCGCCAGTTTCTACTGCTTTTGTTGCATGTTGCTGCGGTTCCCATTCGTGAAAACACTCGGGGCAAACAAGCAGTTGATTGTCGGCATAGGTATATTCACACTTGCATTTGGGGCAGGGAGGGAGCTGGCTCATAGGTTGTTTGGCGAGCAAAGGTAATGAAAAGTTACGCGCAATGGCTTTGTGGATACAATGCGGTGCAATTGTTATTTTTGCGTGGGCCAAACAATATCCCATTGCTTTAAATAATCGGCCAACGGGCCCAAACCAATTTCTTTGCGTTTTTCATCCACGTGTTCGGGATCTGAAATGGGCTCAATAAAATACTTCCCGTTTGCATCAGTGTTTATCCGCACACGAATGAGGTATTGATGCGGTGTTTTTCCGTAAATTTTCCTGAACTGCCGGCAGAAATGGTATTTTGAAAAGTACACCTCGTCTGCAATGTTGTTGAGGTCAATATTGTCAGCGTAGTTTTGGTCAATAAACAGTTTTGGGTCAACTATGCGCCTGTATAAATATATTTTCGGGTATTGTAGTGCCATTTAAATTATGTTGAAACACAGGACCCCGCTATAGCAACCCTTGTTAGCGGCCGTTTTTTTTACGTGTCATTTTGTTGAAGTGTTTGTCGTAAATTTTTTGTTTTTTGAATGTTGTTGCGTAGTGCCTCAAAAGAAATAAGAAAATAGCCATGTTCTTCCGTTATGCCCACATGAGGGATTACGCTCGCCCAAAATTTTAGAAAGTGAATACTATTGCCCTGCCGTCCAGGTATGTTTATACTTTTTACCGCAATGCTGTCAGGCAGATGTAGCGTTTTATAATCTGTACGGTCAAGTTCAATCCCCTGGTCAAGTAGTTCGTGCCGGTCGGTTAGGGCGTATCGAAATTGTCTGGGATGCTCCGAAAAGTTAAAAAGCATCCTTAGTAGTTCATTATTGTCTTTAAGGTCCGGGTGAGTGTCAAGGTGCATACCTTCATAATGAACACCCTCCTGGTCAGCGGTTGATTGCCCTTTGCACACTTTGCAGAACGAGAAAATGAAATCACTTGTCTCCTGCCTTGAAGTTATATCGTCCTGAAGAGTTTGTATAAGGTGGGTTGAAAAGGGGAATTGCAATTTGTCACCAAGTTCAACTCCCAATAAATATCCCACACAAATCCCTCATTTTTCCTTTCTTGCCTTCGGTTCAACAATTCTGTTTCTGCTTTGTGAAAGTAACGGTCTGCAATAGTGAAATGTGTTTTTCCAATTGAAATTAACACATTGTTGTCCCGCGTGTATATTGGCGTTGTCTCCGTCATGTTAAATGTCTATAAGTGGTGTCATCCTAAAATTACCGCTAAGTTTTGCGGCTTGGGGCAGGCGGGAATTTTACACCCAACCTTTTGCGAAGCCATACGATTCAAATTTACGAAAAACTGTCGTACGAAGCACAAATGTCAATTAACCACTGACCCATCACTTTCGCTAAGTCCTTATTAATATCGGTTTATGATATTAATTTCCTTAAATACTCTTTTTGTAAAATGTTATTTAACTTTTTTGGTTAATAGTTCCTCTAAGAAATTTAATGTCATTGTGAATCCTTCTTTGAAGCCCATTTCAATCATTTTCTCCATGCGTTCCAGGGAATCATTGTAAATAGTAATGCTGACTTTTGTTTTTCCGTTTTGTTCACTGAAATTTAAATCCCAATCAGAACCTGGCAATACAGGATTTTCATCCTTATCGGCAAATGCATTCAAATATTTAAAATTGGTTTTTGGAGTAATGGAAGTATATTTGTGAATTGCCCACATCTCATGCCCTTCCGGGCTAACCATTGCGTAAAATCTTCTTCCACCTACTTTAAAATCCATGTGTTTGGTTCTGGACATATAAGGCTTAGGTGCCCACCATTGATCCAAAATTTCTTTTTTAGTAAAAGCATCCCATACAAGATCAGGTTCTGCGGCAAATTCTCTTGTTACAAATACCGTTTTTGTTGCTTTGTCAACGGTAAAATCCACGAGCAAACTGTTCTTCATTTTTTCTGTTTTTTAAGTGTTAATAATACTTTGTCTAATTGATCAAATTGAGTTTCCAGAAGATCTTTGAGCTGATCAACCCATTTATCAAAATCCTTTATTTTTTTGGCATTGATGTAATAATAAATCTCCCTTCCTTTTTGTTCGTGTTTTACCAACTCACATTCAGTAAGAACCTGGATGTGCTTTGAAACAGCCTGCCTGCTCGTTTTAAATTCTTCGGCCAGCGCATTGGGTGTCATGGCCTGTGCTGCCAACAAAAGCAATATGGCCCTTCGGGTAGGGTCGGCTATTGCCCAAAACACGTCTCGCCTTGCTTCCATTATTTGCAATTATCTGGTTGCAAATATATATGCAATTATCTGGTTGCACAAATTTAGCTTCAAAATTTTTTTAGGTTGCTGAAAGTCAGGTTAATTCTACCGGAATGGGGTTGCCCTAAAATTGCTGCCAACGTTCCGCAGCGTGGCGATGTGGCGGATTTTTAACACAAAGTTCAATGGAATTGAATTGTTGAATTCACACAAATGCTTCATAGGAACCACTTCAGCCGTCATATCACCAAGCGGATGCTGCCTGCTGTTATTTTGTTACCCGTCATTTTGTTTCAAATATTTAGTTGGTACATTGTCGGTCAACCAAACTCCATTGTCAGAAATGAAGAACTGAAAATTGTCAGTATACATTTGTTCTGCCAGGACTTTGAAAACAAAAGGTTTTCCGTGCCGTTGTCCAACCTTCAAAGCCGTTTCAATGGTACTACTCAAATGAACGTGTTGTCGGCTGCGTTTTTCAAGTCCGGTTTCTAAAATTGATTGAACTAACTTTTCGCCTGTTCCGTGATACAAAATTTCTGGCGGTTTTTGGTTTGTGTAGCCTAATTCTATTTCAACTGAATGTCCTTGACTTGCTCTTATTTTGTCAAGTGTTTCATTAAAAGCAAATCTCTTTTTGGAATTTGTTTCAACAATGTGATTCAACGTTTCTCTGTCAAACTTAATCCCATAATTATTGGCCTTAGAAATCAACTCGTCAACATTTGTCCAACCATTTTGGTCAAGGTGAATACCAATTGTTTCTGGTTTGTGCCGTAAGACCAAACTCAAAAACTTGCTTATATTTATTTCGTTTTTACTCATAAATTCTGCTAATTTCTAAAAGCTCGCAACTTACAACAAGTTTTGTCATCATAATCTCCGCTATAAAATGCATGGGTTTGTGCCAAAATATCGCACAATTTAGCAGAGTAAGAAGATAGATTTCTGATTCTCTGTTTTTAAACTCGTTTTTAAGCTTACAAACATGTTCGTAAAATTTGTTCTGTGTCATTGTTCGTTATGTCGGTATGTAATAGCAGTTAACGGTTTGGGGCTTTGCGTTAGGGCGGGCATTTCAGCACAAAACGCTCATTCGGAGAACTGAGTTTTTTTAACGCAAAGCTGCCTGTGGAGAATACAAACCCGCTTTTAGCAGTTCGTTGTTCTATATGTCATTGTTATGTTTTAAGAATCAAATTTTGAACCATCCCATTCAACCCCAACGGGAAATAGTTCGGCTTTTCTTTTTTTCATTTCTGATGCAATTAATGCACTACTTCCACCTTGTTCTTCAAGTTTTGAAATAATATTGAGATAACTTTTTTCATCTCTGTTCTGGCTGAGTTTAAATACATTCTCTAATTTTTCTGCTTTAATTTCAAACCCAACAATGGCTGGGATCATCTTGTTCAAAAAATCGTCAGGAAGATTGTCATAATATGTTAGCGATTGTGTGTTACCTTTTTCAAATTTTAAAGTCAATTTCCGCATAAACGTTATTAGCTCATCTCTTGTCATAAAATTGACCTGTCCCTCAATATGAACGCTCATATAATTCCAGGTTGAACCAATTTGCGGATTGCTATACCAGGACGCACTTACATAACAACCCGGTCCTGTGAACACAAGCAATGTGTTCGGATTTTCAAGGAAAGCCTTGTGGTGGTCGGTGTTTCGCATAATGTGTCCTTGCAAATACAGTTCACCATTTCTTTCTTCGAATAAAACAGGTACCTGTGTTGCAACCTGCTTCCCGGTTAAATAACTCCCTGTCATAAACGCAAATGGATTTTCCTCCATAAAATCTAAAATTGTTTGCCTGTCTTTTTCTTTGAAGTATGAAAAATTGTACATATTATTTTTTTATTGGTTGTTGTAAATGGTTCAAGCCAAAGTTGTTATTAACACGCTGTTTTAACGTACTGTTATTTCCACCCACTAAATAAAACCCCCGGTTACAGGGCGCTTTTATTGCTGTTCTGTCGCGTTTATTTTGCTGTCGGGTCGTTTTGATATACCCCGTGAATGTTTCCGTCTGGGTCAGTAAAATATGCTAACCAACCAACTGTCGGAATTGGCATTTTGGGAACAACAATCTTACCGCCCGCTTTTTCAATGTCCTTTACGGCTTTGTCAAGGTCGGCTACGTCAATAGAATTAGCAACCGGTTGTTTCGGATCTTTCTTTTTCATTAGTCCGCCATTGATGCCTGGTGATTTTTCGTCACCTGTTATTACTACCCAGTATTGTTCAGCACCAAACTGCTGAAAAGTCCACCCAAAGGCTTCTTTAAAGAAGTCCATTGTTTTTTCGGGATTGTCGCAAGGAATTTCGAAATGCACAACTCTGTTACTCATTTTTATTTTGTTTTTAATTGTCCTACTCGTCTGGCTTTTCGGTGTCGCCCCGTTTTTTGAGTGGTCACTGGTCTCCACTTTATTGTCAAGTTCGTCCTGGGTATTTGTCGTCCTTAAATGCCCTATAACGGTTTGCAACTACCCGAAGCAGCGATTTCGGAGAACTTCACTGTCAACCCAAGCACAAAATGATGTCGCTAATTTTTGTTTTTCGTTGTCGGTCATTTTAAGTTGCGGCTAACGTTTGGCGGCTTGGCGTAGTGGGGGCTTTCGGAAACGCGGCCTCTCTAGTTACTTTAAAGTTTATTAGGTGGTGTATCTTGTAATTTCGTTCTGTCGCCTCGCTTTTGGCAAGGTGTTGTTGTGCCCGGTGCTGTTGTCGTTCGTGCCGCGCTGTTCGTTGAAAAATGCATAATTGTTCACCGGGTTTTTATTTTGTTATTTGTTCGTTGAAAAGCTGGCACCCATGAAATACCCTGCGGAACTGCCCTGCTGTCCACCGTGATTTTTACTTTTGTTTTTTGTCGTGCGATGGGCACTTAAAAAAATTCCTTTTACATGGGTGAAATCCTGCAGGTTATATGATTTCATACATAAATGTAGAGAGCTTGCTGTTTTATTTTTTCGGCAATGAAAAATAAAAGGTAGAACCTTCGTTAACCTTTCCATATGCCCAAACCGACCCTCCGTGTTTTGATATGATTCTTTCAACAATTGCAAGACCTATCCCATTTCCTTCAAAATCTTCACTGCTGTGAAGACGCTGAAAAATTCCAAATAGTTTATCATAGTATTTCATATCAAAACCAGTACCATTATCTTTTATGAAAAAAGATTCTCCTCTGTCCGTTTCAGTAAGGCCAATTTCAACTTTTGGAGCAGTTTTTCCTGAAGAGTATTTGATGGCATTTGAAATAAGATTATAAAGCACATGCGTCATTAAACCATAGTCGGCATTTACAGATGGCATTGGATGAATGATTATTTCTGCCTTATGTTGCGTTGACTGATTAATATCTGCGATTACTTCTTTTACCAAATTTTCCATAGAAAATACGGACATCTTCAGGTTTGTTTTTCCAAAGCGCATAAATTTCAACAGGTCTTCCAGCTGGGCACTCATTTTTTTTGCGTTAGAAATCACGGTGTCTATCAACCGCTTTCCTTCATGGTTCAATTGTGAGTTGTACTCTTCCCAGAGAATTGCACTAAATCCTATTATTGAGCGAAGCGGTGCACGCAAATCATGGCTAATAGCGTAGGAAAAAACTTCCATCTCTTTATTTTTCTGCTCAAGTTGCGTGATATATCTTTCAATAGCCGCTGAAGTTTTTTTCCTTTCGGCAATAATCGAAAGCAGTGACCTGATTCTTGTTACCAGTTCATCAGGATGAAAGGGCTTAAAAAGATATTCATCTGCTTTAGCTTCCCAGCCCTTTATCATGGCTTCACGGTGCGTAAGAGCAGTAAGCAAAACTACAGTTGTTTTTGAGGTGGAAGCGGAGGATTTAATAAGGCGGCAAAGCTCAATACCATCTTTTTTAGGCATCATAACATCGGTAAGAACAAGGTGGGGCTGCCATGTGTTTACAAAATCCCATCCTTCTTCCCCATTCCTTGCAACTTTTGTAATGCAGATGGGTGAAAGCAAGGAAACAATGTATGCTGAAAGCTCTTCATTATCCTCGCAAATCAAAACTTTCATTTGAGAATTTACGTTCTTGTTTTCATTGATTCCGGTGGCCATTACCTGGTAGCGCGGCAAGAGTTTTGTCCTGACCGGTTCATGGTCCTTTTTTTCTTGTTCTTCTTCTTCTGTGAAGGGGGCTGAAAGACGAACGGTGAATGTACTTCCCTTTCCAGGATTACTTTTTACGGACACTGATCCTCCTAACAGTTCTGAGAACTCCTTTACCATTGCCAGGCCCAGCCCTGTCCCTTCAAACCTCCGGGTGGAAGAGCCTTCTGCCTGCCTGAATTTCTCGAAAAGATTTTTAATATCCTTTTCAGAAATTCCAATCCCGGTATCCTGCACGGATAATTCGAGCATGCTTTTTTCGATTTTTGCCCTCACGTTTATTTTTCCACCCTCCGGAGTAAATTTGATGGCGTTGGAAAGCAGGTTGAAAAAAATGCGTTCAAATAAATACCTGTCCATCAGAACCCGTTTCTCAGCGTTCTCTATTTCATGACTGAGCGTTAGTTTTTTCGGTCCTGTCATTGATTCAAAATCATGCAGCAATGAATGGATAAGAATTGAACTATTCACGGGTTCCCGTTCCACTTTCATTTTGCCCGCCTCAAACTTTGCAAAATCAAGCAAGCCGTTTACCATTTGCAAAAGGCGTAAGGCATTGTTATGCACAATGTTGAGGAATTGAGTTTGGTCGCTATTGATAGTTCCGTATTTTTCGGAAAGCAGTGACTCCAGCGGGGCAAGGATGAGTGAAAGCGGGGTCCGCAGTTCGTGCGAAACATTGGCAAAAAATTCGCTTTTAATTTTTTCAGCATCTCTTAATTTTTTGTTTGCTTCCTGCAACTGTTGGGCACGCAGAAAAATTTCAGATTCCATTCGCTCTGTTCGGGTTTCCAACTCTGCACCTTTCTTTTTCAGGAGCATGAACTCTGTAATATCCTCTACGCGATGAATAATATAAATCAATTCGCCATTTTCATCAAAAACCGGTGAGTTTAGCGGGCTCCAATATCGTTCTTCAAAACCACCACCCTCAGATTCCGGGCGGGGAATATCATATTTCTGAGGAGCCATTGCATCAGCTGTTTTGTTTTCTAAAACCCTCATGAGTGACGCTTTGAGATTAGCAACACCGGTGGCGTTAGGGTCATCCGGGTTGTCAGGGAATACTTCGAAAAGTCCTCGGCCTATGATTTCATCTCTTTTAGTTTTGGTTGCTTTGAGACGTTCTTCAGTTGCGGCAACAATTTTAAAATCAGGAGACAGAACAAGATACACGTCTGGAGAAGCTTCAAACAGCTTTTGAAAGTCTGGGATATTGCTTGTCTTTTTTTGCATTTCAATGAATTTTTTATTGTTGTCTGCAGGCATAAACCTCGTCTTTAGCCTCACGAATTACATTGTCATAATCATCTATTCCCCCATTAATATATCGGAAAACAAATTGACTAGCTCTTTTTCTTACGTAACTCATGTCTGTCTTTTAATACTTGCTGCTAACGGTTTCGGTCTTTGCGTTGGTGGTCTTTTGGGAACACCAAACTGTCTGCCCGCATTATTTTTATTAATTGCTCAAATGTTTCTGTTCGCATTGTCTGCCCACTTACGCAAAGCCCGTGTTAGCGGATGGCAATTTATTGTCAATAAAGTTGTTTATGGATTTAATGAGCATTGTCTTCCGTTTTGAATTTCTTTAAATGCTGTCGGGAATGCATATATTTCCTTTTTTCCTTCTGTTAAATTACCTCTCGGAATTTGGATTCCGATTTTCTTTACCATCCGCTTTAATTTATTCCAAAATTTTTCTGTTGTTTGGTCGGCACCATTACCGATAATCTTATAATGATTTCCAATCCATCCAAAACTCGACATTGGAATTTCTCCATTGTCGGATGTCTTTATCTCTAAATGAATAATACCAGGATGTCCAGCTCCGAAATATGGTATCCGAGAGTTCGCTCCTGTTCTAATTTCAGTCCAACCAGACCATGGGTCGGTAATTTTGCCATCATCATTCCAGTCTTTCTTATTAAACTTCAACTTAACACCTCCAGAATTACTTTCTAAAAGTGGTAAAGGTCCAGAGGAAATATGCCAAAGATTGTATTCAACAAAATCTAGAATAACAAAATCATAACCGTCATCAAATTTTTGTGTCCCAATGTCTGTAAGTATGTCGTGCTGCTTTCTAGCAATCCATTTCTTATGTCCCTGAGAAATTAAAAATGCTATTTCTTCCTCCTGATTAAGCCAGTCATTCAGAAAAGCTATATCCTCTCTTAATAAATACATTGGTGTCCATGCCATAGTCTGTCTTTTTTTGCTTACACCTAACGTTCCGCCAACTTGGTATTGAAGCCGAAATTAACTTGTACCTCCGATGGCACGTTGCAAAGCAAATATAGTGTTTTTATTTAAACATTCCTGTGTCGCCAGGCTTTAATACCAGTTGGCTGTTAGGTACTGGCTGTAGTTGGATGCTTGAGGTTCCTACTCGAATTCACCCGCCTCAATTTCATACTCTCCGGATTTTATTCGCGCAATAGTTTGTCCGAAGGTCAATTTACGTCTAAAAACTAACTGATTTATATTTAACACGCCTTTGTCGGTGTCGAATAAGAAGTAGTCAGTGATAAGTGCTCTACCGCCATGTGTGACGCAAATAACCATATGTCCTTTGTTGTCTGTTGCGATCCAATTAAGTTGTTTGCTCGGTAAGCCGTCACGGTCGACACAGCCCGTACGAAATTTTTCGTTTGGGTTTGTAATTTCCTTTAGGCTGTCGATGCCTATTACAGCGTATGACTCTTTGGGCAACTGGTCTTTTGAATATGAAAGCCTATAATTTATTGAATCAAGGTCTTTGTACCACGTGATAGTCGTGTCCTGACAAAAGGAATAAGTCTGAGCGAAAAATAATATGGAAAATAAAATTACTCTCATGTCTGCGTTTAATTGTCCGTGGTCTTTTCGTACAGCTTACACCTAACGGTCCGCAAATTGCCGTTCGAGCAGGGTTTTCGCCCCGAAAGCATCTGCTAGATCGAAGATATGAATAAACTACGAACGTGTCTACGGACACGGAAGCCCGCTTGACGGCAATTTGCTGTTAGCTGCTGTTATTCTTTCTATCAATTAAAAACATATATCAGATTTGGGAAACACATGTTTCAATTTCTTCTTTTCTTCTTCTTCTTGGAATTTTGTTTCCTATTAATGATATAAATTTCAATTGTTTCATTTTAAATAATACTTTGGGGATATTCGTGAATTCATTATACGACAGGTCTATTGTTTCAAGGGATTCTAAATCTGCTAATTCTGCTGGAAGCTCCGCGATTTTATTTTGAGACAATGATAAACTTTCAGTCGTGGTAGATTGCATAAACATTTAGGAAACGATGTGACATCATTGTTAATAACAACCAACCTATCCAGTGTTACTAGTTTAGACAAGCAATCTGGAATTACTTTAATCTGTCCCCTACTAATAAAGAGTTCCTTTAGTTTTTCCATGCGTGTGATGCTACATGGAATCGTATCTTTTAGTTGATCAATCAATATATTGAACCTGCTTGTTCTGGATTGTTTAACGCGTCTTCTAGGTTGTTAAAATCCGACCTTTTGTCTGAACATGAGATCGAAAATAACAATATCAAGAGAAAAGGGATTGCTGTTTTTACTAATACCATGGCTCCTCGTCTTTATAAATTTCTGTTTTACCAATTAAATATGATTTAGCGTAACCATTGTAGGGCAAGGTAAAGTGCCATTGTTTACAGGTTATGTGTTTTTCCAGTTTTTTAGAGTTTTTGTTATAGATCAATACTTTACCCATCATCAGCTGCGACATAAAGAATCCTTCATTCTTGGAAATCGAGTAGATTAGATCATTGAGGTAAATGATTTTCAGCAGTTTTTTTTCTTTCAGGCTATCCCGAATGGCGATATAGTAATTGTCCTCCGCATGCTTCTCAAATAGCCTTTGAAAGGCAGTAAAGAAAATACTGTCCGTTGTTAGAATAATGTATTCTGTGGTTCTATACAGGACAATAGTCTGTCTCGCACTCATAAGCGCATTAGAATCCAACAAGGTGAATTTACTTTCATTTTCCTTA
>DASPJQ010000340.1:0-2390 GCA_035628535.1 Flavobacteriales bacterium
GGTCTTCATGGGGGGTGTGTTTAAATCTAAGTCAGGCCCTGTTTAAAAAAACTAAATTAACTGAAAATTAACACGTATCAAACCGCAATACCTGTTATGATTTCAATGAAAAAGCCCCGCTGACCTTGCAAAGCAGGTAACGGGGCTCCTTATAATCATTTGGATAGGTTTACATCATGCCACCCATTCCACCCATTCCGCCCATGCCTCCCATACCGCCTGGCATGGCTGGCATTGCAGGTGTCTCTTCCGGAATTTCGCTTATAACACAGTCGGTGGTTAAAAGCATACCGGCAATGGAAGCTGCGTTTTCAAGGGCCACGCGGGTCACCTTGGTTGGGTCAATTACACCGGCCGCAAACAAATCTTCAAACGTTTCTGTACGGGCATTGAACCCGAAATCGTCTTTCCCTTCGCGCACCTTGTTTACCACAACGCTGCCTTCGCCACCGGCATTGGCCACGATCTGGCGCAATGGTTCTTCTAACGCCCTGCGAACTATGGCAATTCCGGTTACCTGGTCCTCATTATCGGCCTTTAATTTGTCAAGTACATTTAACGCGCGTATATACGCTACGCCACCGCCCACAACTATACCTTCTTCAACAGCGGCACGCGTGGCGGCAAGGGCGTCATCAACGCGGTCTTTTTTCTCTTTCATTTCAACTTCGGTTGCTGCACCAACATACAATACGGCAACTCCGCCCGACAATTTGCCCAGGCGCTCTTTCAGTTTGTCTTTATCATAATCGCTGGTAGTGGTTTCAACCTGCGCTTTAATTTGATTGATGCGGGCTTTAATATCATTTTTTTCACCGGCACCGTTTACAATGGTTGTATTGTCCTTATCAATCACAATTTTTTCAGCACGGCCCAAATGGTGCAGTTCAGCCTGATCCATTTTATAACCGCTTTCTTCTGAAATAACGGTTCCGCCTGTTAAAACAGCAATGTCTTCAAGTATGGCCTTGCGCCTGTCGCCAAAACCAGGGGCTTTTACTGCAGCAACTTTCAATGCACCGCGCAATTTATTTACCACCAGGGTTTGAATGGCCTCACCATCCACGTCCTCGGCAATAATTAACAATGGCGCACCTGTTTGCAGCGATTTTTCAAGGATCGGAAGCAATTCCTTCATGCTTGACAACTTTTTATCGGTGATCAGGATAAACGGATTGTCCAGTACGATTTCCATTTTTTCAGGATCGGTAATGAAATAAGGCGATAAATAACCACGGTCAAATTGCATTCCTTCTACCACTTCTACCGTTGTTTCGGTGCCCTTGGCTTCTTCAACGGTAATTACACCGTCTTTTGAAACTTTGGCCATGGCTTCGGCAATTAGTTTTCCAATGGTATTGTCATTATTGGCCGAAATGGAAGCAACCTGTTCTATTTTTTTGTTGTCATCGCCTATGGCCTTTGAGATCTTTTTTAATTCGGCCACTACGGCTGTCACGGCTTTATCAATTCCGCGTTTTAAATCCATTGGATTTGCACCAGCCGCCACGTTTTTAAGACCACCGTGTACAATGGCTTGTGCCAAAACGGTAGCTGTGGTTGTACCGTCACCGGCCACATCGGCCGTTTTACTGGCCACTTCCTTGAGCATTTGCGCACCGATGTTTTCAATTTTGTCCTCAAGTTCAATTTCTTTGGCAACAGTCACCCCGTCTTTGGTAATGTTGGGCGCGCCAAATTTTTTATCAATTACAACATTGCGTCCTTTTGGACCCAGTGTTACTTTTACTGCATTTGCCAAAGCGTCAACACCGCGCTTAAGTTTTTCGCGGCCTTCGCCTTTAAATGTTACATCTTTTGCCATTCGTAAATAATTTAAGATTCAAAATTTAAAAATTTAAGAGGTGTGGAGCGGGTGCGTGATGAGCTGCGAATTTAAAACAAAACAACCTGTTTGCAAAGGTTATTTCTTAATTGGCTCATGCTTTATCAGCATATTAGCTTATTAATTCAGAATCGCATATATATCCGATTCTTTCATAATCAGGTAGTCCTTACCATCAACCTGTATTTCGGTGCCCGAATATTTGCCGTAAAGCACTTTATCGCCTTTTTTTACAGTAATGGGCTCGTCTTTTTTGCCTAAGCCAGCGGCAATTACAATGCCTTTAAGCGGTTTTTCCTTGGCTGTATCGGGAATAATAATTCCGGAAGCAGTTTTGGTTTCGGCTGCATCGGGTTCAATCAAAACCCGGTCGTTCAGGGGTTGTATGTTTGTTGCCATAGTTATAAATTTTTAATGCAGCCCATTACAGGAATTATTCCAAAACCCTGAAAACGATTAAATATGGCACAATTGGCAGGCTGTACCCTGCCATTGTTCAGGTGGATGTGACAAAATGGATCAGAGATTAAAAATTCCCAGCTTG
>DASPJQ010000341.1:0-3809 GCA_035628535.1 Flavobacteriales bacterium
AGCGTACCCAACCGCACCTAAATTTGTTCTCAACTTATTTTGCATAATAATACTGACGTGATGTGTGGAGCGGTTAAAACAGCATTAATCTATGTCAGTCAGTATTATACCAATACAAAATTGGTTTGAAACGTAATTAAAATTTGGTATAACATGAACCCGAAACAACCAAAACAGCCCCTTGGCTTTGGAAAAACTTTTTTTGCTGCTTTATTGGGCATGCTCGTGGCTGGTATTATTCTCTCATTCATATTTGTTTTAATGCTGGCCGCCTCCATTTCTTCGGCCTTTTCCGATTTTGAAGACCCTTCACAACGGCCTGTTATCAGGGAAAATTCGGTATTGCATCTTACACTTGACCGTGAAATAACCGACCAGGGGCCCTACCGCGAATTTGAATTGAACATTCCGGGGTTTGAAGAAGACCTCAAACAAGGCCTGAACGAAATTGTTGAAAGCATTAAACACGCAAAAACCGATGATCACATTAAAGGTATATTTCTTGATTTGAGCAACGTGAATGGTGGTTGGGCCAGCGTTGAGTCAATACGCAATACCTTGCTGGATTTTAAGAAATCAAAAAAATTCATCATCGCTTACGGTGAGGTTATGGACCAAAAGGCCTATTACCTGGCTACAACAGCCAATAAAATTTATCTTTTTTCAACGGGTCTTATTCAGCACACTGGTTTGTACAGCGAACTTATGTTTTTTAAAGGCATGCTTGATAAACTGGACCTTGACATTACCATTATACGCGGGTCAAACAACAAATTTAAAAGTGCCGTTGAACCTTTCATGTATGAAAAAATGAGCAATGCCAACAGGGTACAGATTATACGTATGCAACAGGTGGTTTGGCAGCAGGTGTTAAAGGGCATTTCAACCGAGCGCGGCATTAGCGTTGAAGAATTGGAACGTCTTGCCGACAGTGCCATCATTAAAAATCCGCAGGCCGCCCTTGACAATAAAATGGTTGATGAGTTGGTTTACCGCGACCAGGTTATTGACATCCTGAAAGCAAAGGCCGGCAGCCAAAAAGGCAAAAAACTGCGCCTTGTTAAGGCCGGCAGGTATTATGCCAGTTTTTCTGAAAACAGGAAATCATACAATTTACTGGTCAAGGCCGCACGCAATAAAAACAAAAATAAAATTGCCGTGATTTATGCAACAGGCGACATTATTGACGGGGTTGGCAACCATGAACGCATTGGTTCGGTAACGTTGTCAAATGAAATACGCAAGGCCCGTCTCAACAGCACCGTTAAAGCCATTGTATTGCGTGTTGATTCACCTGGCGGCAGCGCACTTGCCAGCGAAGTCATTTGGCGCGAAACCCAGTTGGCCAAAAAAGCAAAACCGTTCATTGTATCAATGGGTGACCTGGCGGCAAGCGGTGGATATTATATTGCATGCGGGGCCGATAAAATTTATGCCGAACCTACTACGCTCACCGGTTCAATTGGGGTATTTGGAATTTTACCGCATACTGAACGTTTTTTTAAAGAGAAAACAGGTATCACATTTGACCGTGTAAAAACCAACAAGTATAGCGACATAGGATCGGCAGTACGCAAAATGGACGAAGTGGAATACAAAATCATCCAGGAAGGGGTTGATGAAATTTATGATCAGTTTACCCTGCGCGTTGCCCAGGGACGCGGATTGGAACACGCATTGGTTAAAGACAGCATTGGCGAAGGACGTGTGTGGATGGGAACCGATGCAAAAATGCTTGGACTGGTTGATGAAATTGGCAGCCTGGATATGGCCGTTGAGGAGGCCGCCAGGCGCGCTAAACTGAAAACCTATACCGTTGTCAATTACCCTGAAATTGTGGACCCTTTTGAAGAATTTTTAGAACGCCTGACCCAGCCGAACAAACATGAAGACGAAGACGAAGATGAAAGCAAAACACCGGGTAGTACACACATGAAAGAAGACTTGCTTTTCAGCCAGTTTAAAACACTGATTGGCGAAGGCAATATAAAAGCCTACCGTAGCGCCTTGAATTTAATTTCTACAAAAGGCGTAAAAGCTGCTTTGCCTTATTACATCGTAAATTAAACACATTTAATCCATGCTTACCATACCCTGGTAAGACAGGCTGTTTAACGGCCGCTAATTTCCTTACCTTTGCAAGGTGAGCAAAAACGTTGACCTCTCAACATTCAACAACAAATGGTACAAACCTGGTAACCCGGTAAAACGGTTTTTCTGGTACTTTGCCAATGTTATGTTCATGAAAAACGGGTGGTTCCCCTATCCGGCCCTCAAACGTTTTCTCTTGCGTTTATTTGGAGCTGAAATAGGAAAAGGTGTTGTTATCAAACCATGCGTAAACATTAAGTACCCTTGGAAACTGCATGTAGGCAATCACGTATGGATTGGCGAAAACGCCTGGATTGATAACCTGGATACGGTAACCATTGGCAGCAACTGTTGTTTATCACAGGGGGCATTTTTATTATGCGGCAACCATGATTATAAAAGTTCATCGTTCGACCTTAAAATAAGTCCCATTGTACTGGAAGACGGGGCCTGGATTGGGGCCAAAGCCATTGTTTGTCCGGGGGTGGTTGTTGGCACACACGCTGTTTTAACCGTTGGCTCAGTAGCCACCAAAAACCTTGAGCCTTATACTATCAATTCAGGTAACCCGGCAGTACGAACCAACCAGCGTGTTATTGAAAAATAATGGTAATGTCTTTTTATAAGTTAAAAGTCCGTTCAATTTCGCATGAAAGTAAGTATTATAACCGTTAGTTATAACAGTGCAAAAACCATTAATGACACCATCCTGTCGGTTATGGGGCAAACCTGGGCCAACGTTGAATACATTATAGTTGATGGAGGGTCAACTGACAATACGCTCCAAATATGCAAGACTTACGGAAACAGGATTGCCAAAATAATTAGTGAACCTGATAAGGGCATATACGATGCCATGAATAAAGGTCTTGCGCTGGCAACAGGTGACATAATAGGCATTTTAAATTCTGATGATGTGTATGCTTACGGCACAGTACTTGAGGACGTGGTAAAAAAAATGCTTGAAAGCGGAACAAACGCCTTATATGCCGACCTGGTTTATGTTGACCGTTTAAATCTTGAAAAAATAAAACGCTATTGGCGATCGGGTGAATTTAAAAAAAACAAATTCAAATGGGGTTGGATGCCTCCTCACCCAACGGTTTTTTTTAAAAAAGACCTGTACCTGCAATTCGGTAACTTCAATCTTGAATTCAGGTCGGCTGCAGACTATGAACTCATGCTACGGTTCTTTTACAAACACGGTGTTAAGCCCGCGTATCTTCCAAAAGTTATTACACGAATGCGAACAGGCGGTGAAAGCAATGCAAGCGTTAAAAACCGTGTAAAAGCAAACAACGAAGATCGTAAGGCATGGAAAGTGAATGACTTAAGACCTAATTTATTGACCCTTTACCTTAAACCTTTGCGCAAAATTCCACAGTTCATATTTCGAAAACCTCGCGCATAAAATCGATTTAAACTTTCCCAATTAAATAGATTATATTTGCACGCGTGGCATGGTAGCAAAACTGTTTTTTTTCACACTATTCCTTTTAACATTCCAGGCTCGCGGCCAGCTGTTCCATTATGAAAAGTTTGATATTGAAGACGGGCTTAGTCAAATTAATGTTAATACCCTTTTTGAAGACTCAAACGGATTTTTATGGATAGGAACCCAGGGAGGTGGTATAAACCGTTTTGATGGCAAGGACTTTGTTGCCTACAACGAGAAGGATGGCATACCTGGTGAACTGGTAACTTCTGTTACTGCCGGG
>DASPJQ010000342.1:0-26025 GCA_035628535.1 Flavobacteriales bacterium
GCTCAACATAAACGGCCGCATTAACAGTGTGACGGTGCACCCAACCAACAGCAATATTATTTATGCCGGTACCGCGTTTGGCGGTGTGTTTAAAACCACCGATGGCGGGAACAACTGGAGCCCGCTTTTTGATGACGAAGCGCATTTGCCAATTGGAAACATAGAACTTGATCCTGCAAACGCAAGCCGTGTGTGGGTGGGTACAGGCGACAAAAATATTTCAGGTACCTGTTATTTGGGCGGTGGCATTTACCTTTCAACCGATGCGGGCGCAACCTGGACCAACAAAGGGCTGGCAAATACCTATGTAATCAGCGAAATTATTGTTGATCCAACAAATTCCAATACCATTTATGCCGCAACAATGGGTAGCCCGTTTAATGCTGACAACAACCGCGGTTTGTATAAATCAACTGACGGGGGAAATACATGGACCAATAAATTATTCATCAACGATTCGACCGGTGTGGTCGATTTAATTATGGACCCTAATAACGCCAACGTGTTGTATGCAACAAGTTTTACGCGCATGCGCAAGCAGTATGTGAGTACGTATCACAGTGACCAATGCAAGGTTTATAAAACCACCGATGGAGGAAACACCTGGACTATTCTGACAGGTGGATTGCCAACCGGTGATGTTGGCCGCATAGGAATTGCCATAAGCGCAACCAATTCAAATATACTTTATGCGTTGGTTGCCGATGCATCAAGTTACATTGAAGGTTTGTATAAGTCAACCGATGGAGGAACCACCTGGGTGCCCAAAAACAGCGTTGATCTTGAAACAGTAGGTACCTGTTCAGGCGGGTTTGCCTGGTATTTCGGACGCATCCATGTAAGTCCCACCGATGACAACATTGTATATGTTTATGGCGTTGACAAATTCATTAGTTATGACGGAGGCGACTCCTGGAGTTTGTTTGCACCTGAATGGTGGACCTATGAAGTGCATGCTGACGGGCACGACCTGGCATTTATAGATGACCAGAATATTATTTTGGCTACCGATGGCGGCTTATACAAAACAATTGATAACGGACTTACCTGGTTTGACATTGACAACATGCCCAGCACACAATTTTATCACGTAACCCATGTGCCCCATTCAGCCGAAACGTTTTACGGTGGCGCGCAAGACAACGGTACCATTGGCGGTAATAAATACAATTCAGCCACATGGAACTGGGCGTTTGGTGGCGATGGCTTTAAATTTTACGCGACACAGGCCGATACCAATATGCGGTATTATGCTACGCAAAACGGGGGAATTTATTATGATGACAACGGCTGGGTTGATTTACTGGATGCAGCAGGGGTTTTAACCAGTGACAGGTTTAACTGGGATACCCCTTATATGCTTGATCGTTTTGATGAATCCATTGTGTATTTGGGAACTGAAAAAATGAATGTGATGACAGGAGCGCCCTATGGAACGTTTTCGCCAATAAGTGGCGATTTGACCGATGGGCCAATATTTATGCTAACCAGTGAAAACACCATTACTACCATTGACCAGAATTATTTTGATCAGAATAAATTGTACGTTGGAACGGGTGATGCCAATGCCTGGTATACACCTGATGGAGGTTCAAACTGGATTGATATTTCGGCAGGATTGCCAAACAGGTATGTAACGTCAATTACCGCATCGCCCAACGTGAATGGGAATGTATACATAAGTTTTAGCGGTTACCGCGAAAACGACAATACGCCCCATCTTTATAAATCAACCAACAATGGTACAAGCTGGACCAGCATTCAGGGTGACCTTCCAAATTTTGCCATCAATGATATTTTGATTTTCCCCGGGAACGAAAGCAGAATTTTGATTGGTACCGATGCCGGAGTATACCAAACGTTGGATGGGGGAGCAACATGGACGCGTTTTGGCAACAATATGCCACAGGTTGCCGTATTGGAATTGCAATTGAATGAAACCAACGATGTGTTAGCTGCCGCAACGTTCGGGCGCGGCATTATGGTGGCCAACGCAGGTGATTTTTCGGCCGTAACAAAACCGGTGAATGCTTCAACCATTTCGGTATATCCAAATCCGGCAACTGAATTTATACATGTAAAAGGCGTAAAACCCAATACGCCTTATTATATTTTTGACGAAAAAGGGAACCAGGTTATGCACGGAAACCTGAAAAGCGATAACGATCTGATTGTGGTGGGAGCACTTTCAAAAGCAGTGTATATAGTTGGCATACAAACAGCAAGCTGCAGGGAAAATCACCGTATAATTGTGCGCTAGTTTATGTCTGTAAAAGTTTCATTTTCCCTCTGGAATAACTTTATTTTAGGCCCTCAAAAAAAATGTGAAGCACCCGGTTCACCTACCATTTTTATGGTATATTTGCTATAAATTTAGATTAATTCTAAATAATATTTGATTGATTAACAGTCATTTATAATATATGAACATGATTAAAGTAACTGAAAATGCCAAAAATGAAGCCATTAAGCTCATGGCGGCCGAACGCATTGAAAACGGGTTTATTCGTGTGGGTGTTAAGGGCGGAGGGTGTTCCGGATTGATGTATGACCTCAAGTTTGACAACCAAACAAATGCCGATGACAAAGTTTTTGAAGACAACGGAATCAAAGTAGTGGTTGACAAAAAAAGTTATTTATACCTGTTGGGTACCGAGTTGGACTATTCTGGCGGGCTTAACGGAAAAGGCTTTGTATTTATAAACCCAAACGCCAACCGCACATGTGGCTGTGGCGAGAGTTTTTCAATTTAATAATCTGTGTAATCTGAGTAATCTGTGGCCAATAAAGAAGATGAGATATTAGAAGAATTCACCTCGCAGGAATACAAATACGGTTTTGTCACCAACATTGAATCGGATAAAGCACCCAAGGGATTAAATGAAGATATCATCCGTTTTATTTCAAAAAAGAAAGAGGAACCTGAATGGATGTTGCAGTGGAGGCTTGATGCCTTTGCGAAATGGAAAGAAATGAAGGAACCGAAATGGCCGCATGTAACCTATCCCGAAATTGATTTCCAGGACAGTTATTATTATGCGGCACCTAAATCAAAAAAACAATTGCAAAGTTTGGATGAGGTTGACCCGGAAATACTAAAAACATTTGAAAAACTGGGTATTTCACTTGACGAGCAAAAACGGTTGACGGGTGTGGCCATTGATGTGGTCATGGACAGCGTTTCAGTTAAAACAACGTTTAAAGAAAAACTCGCGGAGCTCGGAATTATTTTTTGTTCGTTTACCGAAGCCATTAAGGAACACCCCGAACTGGTAAAAAAATACATTGGTTCGGTTGTGCCCGTTACCGATAATTTTTATGCAGCCTTGAATTGTGCTGTGTTTACTGACGGCTCATTTTGCTACATTCCCAAAGGCGTGCGTTGTCCCATGGAATTGTCAACCTATTTCCGCATCAACGAAGCCAAAACAGGCCAGTTTGAACGTACCCTCATCATTGCCGAAGAAGGGAGCTATGTAAGCTACCTTGAAGGGTGTACGGCACCCATGCGTGACGAAAACCAGTTGCACGCGGCAGTGGTTGAACTTGTGGCCATGAAAGACGCTGAAATAAAATATTCAACCGTGCAAAATTGGTTCCCCGGGGACAAAGAAGGCAAAGGCGGCATTTACAATTTCGTGACCAAACGTGGAATTTGCCTGGGTGACAATTCAAAAATATCGTGGACACAGGTTGAAACCGGCAGCGCTGTTACCTGGAAATATCCTTCATGCATTTTAAAAGGAAATAATTCGGTTGGTGAATTTTATTCTGTTGCAGTAACAAACAATCACCAGCAGGCCGATACCGGAACAAAAATGATCCACATTGGTAAAAATACCAAAAGCACCATTGTGTCAAAAGGAATTTCGGCCGGTGTAAGCAATAATTCATACCGCGGGCTGGTACGTATAAACAAAGGTGCTAAAAACGCGCGCAATTTTTCACAGTGTGACAGTTTGCTTATGGGCGATAAATGCGGGGCGCATACATTCCCATATATCGAAATTCATGATAAGACAGGCAGGGTTGAACACGAAGCCACAACGTCAAAAATTGGCGAAGACCAGATTTTTTATTGTAACCAGCGCGGGCTTGACAATGAAAAGGCTATTAGTTTAATTGTAAACGGCTATTGCAAAGAAGTGTTGAACCAGTTACCCATGGAGTTTGCCGTTGAAGCCCAAAAATTACTGGCGGTTAGCTTGGAAGGGTCGGTAGGATAAATTTTATAGAAAAATCAGTTATGTTAGAGATAAAAAATTTACGCGCTAAAATTGAAGATAAAGAAATCCTGAAGGGAATAAATTTAAATGTGAAAGCTGGAGAAGTGCACGCCATCATGGGGCCGAATGGTTCCGGTAAAAGCACGTTGTCAAGTGTACTTGCAGGGCGTGAAGATTATGAAGTGACCGAAGGAAAGGTTTTATTCAATGGAAAAGATCTGTTGGAAATGGCCCCCGAGGACCGCGCCCGTGAGGGTTTATTCCTGGCTTTTCAATATCCGGTTGAAATTCCCGGTGTAAGCAACATCAATTTTTTAAAAACCGCTATTAACGAAATTCGTACCTATAACGAAAAAGAAAACATAAGCGCCAAAGATTTTATGGCGCTGGTAAAAGAAAAGTCAGCTTTAGTGGAGTTGGACCCGAAATTGGCGCAGCGTTCGGTGAACCAGGGTTTCTCGGGTGGTGAAAAAAAACGCAACGAAATTTTTCAAATGGCCATGCTTGAACCAAAGTTGGCTATTTTGGATGAGACCGATTCTGGTTTGGATATTGATGCCTTAAGAATTGTTGCCAACGGTGTAAACAAATTGAAGTCGAAAGATAATGCTACCATTGTAATTACCCATTACCAGCGTTTACTTGAATACATTGTTCCCGATTTTGTGCACGTGTTGTACAACGGTAAAATCGTAAAATCAGGTGGAAAAGAGTTGGCCCTTGAACTGGAGGAAAAGGGATATGACTGGATTAAAAACCAATTGCAGGAAGCATGAGCTGGATCGTAAATAAAGACGAAAAAGGGTTTGCTGAAATACGTAAAAAAGCGAAATCTGCCTTGGCTTCCATGGAATTCCCCGGGTTGAAGGATGAAGACTGGAAGTATACGAAGCTTGGAAAAATCAGCAAAAAAAGCTTCACCGTTGAAAATATAAAAAAATCAAAAGCTGTCAATGAAAAATTCTTCAGTGAAGCTTCGGTAAGATTTGTTTTTGAAAATGGTTTTTTTCGTGAAGGCCTTTCAAAAGGATCATCACCTTATATCAAACGCATAAGCGATTTAACTGAACAACAGTTAACCTCGGCCTTGGCTGAAACGGGCTATGTGAAAGAAGGAATCATACCTTCATACAACGATGCGTTTTTTACCGATGGCGTGTACATCAATATTCCGGCAGGAACTACAGTAGAAGGCGTGATTGAGCTTGTATATATTTCAAACGGTAACGCGCAGGCATCGGTCGTAAAAAACATTATTCTGGCTGGTGAAAAAAGCAATGCAGAGCTTGTGTTTAACTTTACAAGCGAAAATGCGACTGAAAACCTGGTCAACCACGTATTCCATGCAGCCGTTCATGCCGGTGCAAAACTTACATTGTACAAAATCCAGGACGAAATTACCGGGGTAAGCCATTTCAGCAGCGAAAACATTTTCCAGAAAAACAACTCGGTTTTTGAAATCCATACCATTACATTGAACGGTGATTTGGTGCGCAACGATTTAAATATTAAGGTTGATGGCACCGGGTGCCATACGCATCTGGGCGGTGTTTTTGTGGCCACAAACCATATGCACGTTGACAACCATACCATTGTTGACCATCAAAAACCCGATTGCACTTCGGATGAAATATACAAAGGCATTGCAGGCGATAAAGCAACCGGTGTTTTTAACGGAAAAATTTTCGTGAGGCGCAATGCGCAAAAAATCAATGCCTATCAAAACAGCGCCAATGTATTGCTGAGCGATGATGCCAGTATTTATACCAAACCTGAATTGGAAATTTATGCCGATGATGTGAAATGCAGTCACGGTACAACAACAGGATGCCTTGACGAAGCAGCGTTGTTTTATTTGCGCGCCCGGGGTATTGGTGAAGAAAATGCGCGCAACCTGCTTATTCATGCGTTTGCCAATGATATGATTGAAAAAATTGCAAATGATGGTGTGCGCAATTGGATCCTTGAAAAAATGGATGCCAAACTCGAACGTGATTTAAAACCTATAGCATAAATGGAAGCGCTTGATAAAACCGGTATCGATATAAGCGCTGTTCGCAAACAATTTCCAATTTTAAGCCAATCGGTAAACGGGCGTACGTTAATTTACTTTGATAACGGGGCTACTACCCAAAAACCGCAACGCGTCATTAACGCCATTGTTGAATATTATTCATCCTACAACAGCAACATTCACCGCGGGGTGCATACGTTGAGCCAGGTGGCCACCCGTAAATACGATGCTGCGCGTGCTACCGTATCATCTTTTATAAACGCAGTGGACCCGTCATGGGTGATCTTTACAAAAGGTACTACTGACAGCATTAACCTTATAGCCACATGTTATGGCAATAAATTTGTAAATGAAGGCGATGAAATTCTTATTACCTCCATGGAACACCATTCCAACATTTTACCATGGCAGGAATTGTGCCACAGGAAAAAGGCTGTTTTAAAAGTTCTCCCGGTTGATGACAATGGCGTTTTAAAGTATGAAGAACTTGATGCGCTTCTTACTTCGCGAACAAAACTTTTTGCATGTGCACATGTGTCCAATACACTTGGTACGGTTAACGATGTAAAACGCCTTGTTGATGCAGCACATACTAAAAACATACCGGTTTTAATTGACGGTGCGCAGGCCGTGCCGCATTTAAAAGTGGATATGATGGAACTTAATGCCGATTTTTACTGTTTCAGCGGGCATAAAATGTATGGACCAACCGGCATTGGGGTATTGTATGCCAATGAAAAGTGGCTTGATGTATTTGATGTATACCAGTCAGGAGGGGGAACCATCAGGTTGGTTACATTTGATAAAACCGAGTATGCCGAGGGGCCGCATAAATTTGAAGCGGGTACGCCCAATATTGAAGGTGCCATTGCATTGGCTGAAGCCGTAAATTTTATGCAAGAAACGGGTATCCCTAACCTGTCAAGGTATGAACATGAATTACTGGAGCATGCAACCGCGCGCCTGAATGAAATTGCGGAAGTAAAAATAATAGGGACAGCGCCTTGCAAAGCCGGGGTAATTTCCTTCAATGTTGGAAACATTCATCCGTTTGACATTGGAACATTATTGGACAAGCAGGGCATTGCTGTGCGTACTGGTCACCATTGTACACAGCCTTTAATGCAATGTTACGGTATACAGGGAACCGTGCGCATGAGTTTTGCGGTTTACAATACAAAAGAAGAAATTGACGTATTTATAGATGCTCTGAAAAAGGCTATAAAGATATTATCCTGACCCACGGATTTATCTGTGGAAATATAAATTCGGGATGTTAATTAACACCAGAGGTGTTTGGCAAATATGACAATTGAACAAAAAGAAAATAAAATAATTGAAGATTTTGAGCTCTTTGGCGATGATTGGGAAGGTAAATATGAACACCTGATTGAATTGGGAAAGAAATATCCGCCAATGGATGAATCGTTAAAGAGCGATGAGCGTTTAATTAAGGGATGCCAAAGCAGGGTTTGGCTGGCCAGTAAATTTGAAAACGGCAAAGTGATTTTTGAGGCCGACAGCGATGCGGCCATTCCAAAAGGAATTGTGGCGTTGGTAGCGGGTGTTTTGTCAGGGCATACGCCAACGGAAATACTTGATGCCAAACTCGAGTTTATTGATAAAATAGGGTTAAAAGAGCATTTGTCGCCAACGCGTGCAAATGGGCTGGTAAGCATGGTTAAACAAATGAAAATGGATGCCCTGGCTTACCAGAATAAAAATTAAAAGAGTATGTCATTCGATAAAAAAGAACTGGAAGATAAAATAATTGCGCAGCTCAAAACCGTGTACGACCCGGAAATTCCGGTTGACGTGTTTGAGTTGGGTTTAATTTATGCAATTCATATTGACGATGAAGCCAATGTAGTAGTAGATATGACATTGACTTCACCCAGTTGCCCCGAGGCAGAAAAACTTCCTGGTGATATTGAAAATAAAGTGCGTGAAACAGAAGGTGTGAAATCGGCAAAAATTAATTTGACGTTTGATCCCCCATGGGATAAGGATATGATGAGTGAGGAGGCAAAGTTGGAATTGGGTTTTTTGTAACATTTTAACACTTAAGCCATTTAGGAATACAAAGCATATGAATAAAAAAGATTTGGATCAATTGCACCATGAAAGAGTTGGCGCTGTTATTGAGGTGCATAAAAACTTAGGCTTCGGATTATTGGAAAGCGTCTACCAAAAATGTCTTGTCCATGAATTAAGGCGGGGTCATGCTGTGCAATCAGAATGTGTGGTTAAATTGAAATATAAAGGGCTCGATCTGGATACGGAATTAAAATGTGATTTATTGGTTGATGAAAAAATTGATGTTGAATTGAAGTCGGGTGAAGCAATGTGGCCTGTTCATGAAGCTCAACTTCTTACCTGTATGAGAATTCTGGAAAAACCAAGAGGACTGCTGATTAATTTTAATTGTACAATATAGTTTCAAACGGAATGAAAAGTTTTGTAAATGAAATATATCGCGTATTGGAAAACTAATATGATCTTGCATGGCTTAAGTGTTTCAAAAAAGCTCTAAATAAAAACCAACATGAAAAAACAAATCAATGTAATTGTATTAAGTGTTTCACTGGTAACGGGTCTAACCGGTTGCGGCAACAACCAAATGAAAAAAGATGCTGAAAAATTTGGCGTTATGTTTTGTGAACTTACCGAGTTGAATAAACCCATCAAGGAAGGTAAAGGGGTAAGCGAAACAGAGGCGCAAAAAATAGAGAAGCTAAAAGCGGAATTTGCCGATTTTGGCGCAGAAGTGAAAGAAAAGTATGAGCAAAACACCGAAGATAAAAAGGCATTCATGGATCTGGTTACCAAAGAAATTGAAAAATGCGGCATCAATGTGAATAAAATCATTGATGAATACCATGAAAATAATCCCGAATAACCCCGATGTGTCCTTAAGTGCATTCGTATAGTTTAAAAAATGAGTGACGAAATCGTAAATAAAGTAGCAGCAAGTGGAATCATACAGCTTGACCTGGAGGAAATAGCTCCCCAGGGTGAACGCGTTGTTTACGATATCAAACAAAACCTGTGGCAGGAACTTGTGTTGAAAGAAGAGGAGTTCAGGAATTTCATCAAAACCAACGATTGGAGCGTTTACAAAGATAAATATGTTGCACTTACCTGCTCAACAGACGCCATAGTTCCTACCTGGGCGTATATGTTGTTGCTTACAGCCTTAAAACCGTATGCCAAAAAAGTAATTTACGGTGATTTAAATGCCCTGAATACGCTCTTGTGGGTTGAGGCATTAAAACAACTTGATGACGATAAATACAACAATGCACGCGTGGTGGTAAAAGGGTGCAGCACCATTCCCGTTCCCGAAGCCGCCTTTACCGAACTGGCCAATATTTTGTTACCGCGCGTAAAAAGTCTTATGTTTGGAGAGCCCTGCAGCACGGTGCCGGTATATAAAAAGAAATAGAGTCCCACTGGGTTAAATACATGTTTAAAAGACCATAAAAGCTGACGCACTTCGGTTTTTATTGCTAATTTTGGAAACATGTCGGTATTCCTGTCAAAAGTCATTTCCATTCTTTTCCATCCTATTTTCATGCCGCTTTTCACATTGTTTTTAATTTTTAATGCTGACGGGATCATCAATCATTATTTTGCCGGGAGGTCACCTTACACTGGCGAAGACCAGCGTTCGCGCGTATACCTGGTATTTTTTATCACCACTGTGCTTATGCCAGCGGTAAGTTTTTACATTCTCAAACGCAATAAACTGGTGTCGTCATTTGCAATGCCCCATAAAAACGAACGGTTTTTCCCTTACCTGACCACAGTTGTTTATTACGCCATATTGTATTACCTGCTGCAAAGCAACAATTTTCCACTGGTATTTAAAACAGCTACGTTGGGAACCATAGCTGTAGTCCTATGCGTCATGCTTATTAACTTTCGTTTTAAAATCAGTTCACATGCGGCAGGCATAGGAGGCGTGGTGGGCATTTATGCAGTACTCATCAAGCATTCATGGATTTTGAACGGGGTGGGAACGCTGGCGTTGCTTGTTGTACTGGCGGGACTGGTTTCAACGGCCAGGCTGAGCTTAAACGCCCACAGGGCTGTTGAGGTCTATTCAGGGCTTTTATTGGGATTCCTGCTCGAGTTTGTTTTTATGCATTATAAAATTACGATCTGATATGTGGTTGGTACGAAATATATTTTTTTATATACTGAATTTTGCGGTTTTCCAATTTAGCTGTGCCAATTATCTTAACGGTTTTGAAACAGGTTATTCACGCCTGGTTTTTCAAATAGGAGCGGCATTGCTTTTTTTGATTATAATATTGAAATGGCGTAATAAATGGACCGGGATATACACCCTGAACCAAAACGCATCAAAATACAACCTTGTGCACGCCATGCCGCTAAGCAAACGCTTCATGCGATGGACCTGGTTATTTTACGGCATTGAAATACTGGTTTCGTTGATTTTTCCCTTTATTTATCTTTTTTTTGATACGTTAACCTGGCCGTTTGCGCTTGTGTTGCTTATTGGAGGAATTGAAGGTGTATATTACATGCTTTACAATACGTCAAAAGGCAATTTTAAACTGGCTTTTAATGAAAACGCAATGGTGCACAATGCACGCGGTACCGTTGTATTACCCTTCCACAACTTAAAAAGCATCGAATACAAATACGATGAATATTTTTTCATTTACAATTCAGGCGAAACGCTGACTATTCCCGAGTATATTGTTGAAGACAAAAACCTGCCCTTGCTGCATCAAACGCTTGTGAAAAAAGCCAAGGAGAAAGGTATTTTTTATTCGGACAGGTTGGTAAACTCAACTAAATAAGATCAGTTTACATATGCTGTAACTCTTGTTATTTGATCACGTTAACCATTTGGTATATTTTTTTGAAATCAGTTTTCCTGGGGACAATTTTGGGTGCTTCTTTTTAGCCTGCATATTTGTTCATTGATTGACGAATTTTTATAACTTTAAAAACCTTAAGCAATGATTTCTGTTACCCGCCAACTACATAAGAGCAAAACTGCTTTTATGCTCATGGTATGCCTCCTGGCATGGTATAATGCATTTTCGCAAGGCTCACAAACCATTCGCGGTACTGTTCTTGAACTGGAAACACAAGCCGGCATCCCCGGGGCCAAAATTGTAATCCTGGGTGATTCAACCAAAGAGGGCCGTACCATGACCGATGATGATGGTATTTTTAAATTTACCAATGTTCCAATCGGTAAAAAATCATTGAAAATTTCGGCATTCGGATTTCCTGATAAAACGGTGGATGTTGAGGTAACGTCAGGAAAAGAGGTGGTGCTTAAAATTGAAATGGAAGAGTCGGCCAGCGAAATTGCAGAAGTTGAAATTGTTGCTGTGCAACGTGGTGATGTAAACAATGAAATGGCCATGGTTTCGGCAAAAACATTTAACGTTGAAGAAACCAACCGGTATGCAGGAAGCCGTGGAGACCCGGCACGTATGGCCAGCAATTTTGCCGGTGTACAAGGGGCCGATGATTCCCGCAACGATATTGTTGTACGCGGTAACTCTCCGCTGGGTGTTATTTATCGCCTTGAAGGCGTTGACATTCCCAACCCCAACCATTTTGCCATTGCCGGCAGCATGGGCGGACCAGTGAGCATTTTAAACAATAAAACCCTGGGTAATTCCGATTTTTTCACATCGGCTTTCCCGGCCGAATACGGGAATTCAAACGCTGCGGTATTTGATTTGAAACTGCGCCCGGGTAACACCGAAAAACATGAATTCACTGGCCAGTTCGGTTTCCTGGGTACCGAATTTATGGCTGAAGGCCCTATCAACAAACAAAAGCATTCATCGTATATGATGGTATACCGTTATTCAACACTTTCCATTTTTAAGGCCATGGGCATTTCCATTGGCACCAGTGCCGTACCGCGTTACCAGGATTATTGTTTCAATTTCCGTTTCCCGACAAAAAAAGGAGGATTGTGGAGCGTTTATTCATTGGGTGGCATGAGCGGCATTGATATTAAAATAAGCGACCAAACAAAACCTGCAACTGAATTTTATGGTGACGATGACCGCGACCAGTATTTTGCAACACGCATGGCGGTTGCGGGTGTGAGTTATGCCAAAACAATTAAAGAAAAAACTTTTTTTAAATGGACAATTTCCGGTAACCATGAGCGTTCACAATCACATCATGATTACATCATTCGCCATGTAAACACCAGCGATAACACCTGGATACTTGACAGCATTTACAAGATGATGGCTTACCAGTATGACATTAACCGTATTTCAACCGCCATTTCGGCCAACCATAAAATATCACGCAACCACACCATTAAATTCGGTGTGAATGGCGATTTTTTTATGCATAACATGATTGACAGCGCCCTGAATGATTTGCATACAGCCTGGGTTACACGCTGGGATTATAGCGGTACAGGCATACAACTTCAACCGTATATTTCTTATAAATGGAAACCCACCGATAAATTTTCCATGATGCTGGGCGTTCACAGTAATTATTTTTCAGTTAGCCAAAGCATTTCACCCGTTGAACCACGTTTTGGGATGAAATATAAGGCAAACGATAAACATACATTTTCGCTGGGTGCCGGTTTGCACAGCCAAACACAGCCGCAGTACATTTATTTTTACCAGGTTTATGACACAACCGGTAAAGCCGTTATCCATAATAAAAACATGGATTTTACCAAGAGCATTCACGCAGTTGCCGGGCATGACTGGGCGGTAGGAAGCGCTTTCAGAATAAAAACCGAAGTTTATTACCAAAGCCTGTACAATATACCGGTTGAAATCAATTCCTCTCCATTTTCACTCAATAATATGGGATCAGGGTTCTCGCGTTTTTTCCCCGATACACTTCAAAATACAGGCACGGCCCGCAACATGGGCGTTGAATTTACCATGGAAAAATTCTTTAATAAGCAGTTTTACCTGTTGTTTACAGCTTCATTATTTGACGCCAAATACAAGGGCAGCGATGGCATTGAACGCAATACCGATTTTAACGGCCAGTATGCCGTAAATATTTTGGGCGGTTATGAATTCAAAACAGGTAAAAAGTCAACCTTGTCGCTCGGTACAAAAATCACAACAGCAGGCGGGCGCTGGTACGGGTATGTTGATACTGCGGCCAGCAATTATTACAATGAGTTAATTTATGAAGACGAAGGGTACAATACACGCCAGTTTGACCCGTATTTCAGGCTTGATTTTAAAATTAATTTCAAAATTAACGCTAAAAAAGTGACGCATGAAATTGCACTTGATTTGTTGAATGTGCTTAACACCAAAAACATTCTTGGTTTATCCTACGCACCTGATCCTACTGACCCCACGGCCGATCCAATCATCAAAAATTACCAATTGGGATTCCTACCGCTGTTTTATTACAAGATTGATTTTTAAAACCGATAAAATTCATACGGGGGGTACCCGATGTTTACATAACTGTCAAGAATACTGCCAAAATGGTGCATCATGTACAAAGCAGCGAATAAAAGCCCCAGCCCCGGGAAGGAAGTATAACGAAATATCCATAAATCAAAGCCAAACCAAAGCGTAGTTGATGCAATCCAATTAACGGATGAAATGATCCAGTCCAGATCACCGGGTTGCGGCCCGGTTAAACAATATAAAAAAATCAGGAGTTTTAAACCGCCTCCAATAGCCAGTACAATTAAATAATTCAATTGCCGGGTTTGTTTCATGGTTAGCGCAAATAAGCCCAACGCTGCTGAATACATTAAAAACATAATTAACAAGGAATTTTTTCCATAAAAAAGAGCAAAATACGAATTGTAATAGCGATCACATTGAATCGACAACCATGAGGCCGTGATTCCCGTCAAACAAAAGGGTAGCACAAATGCCGTAAAAAAATTGGGTGTTGTTTCCAGGAAAGAACTGAAACTGCCGGTGGGGTGTTCCGTTTCGGTGTCAAGAAGCAGGCATATAACAATGGCAATCATAAATAAAGCGCCCAAAACCAATGCACCATTCCTGTCAAAATGAAAAACGCCCATGGCTGCGCCAAACAGTGTAAACAGGTAACCCGTACCGGTGGTGGCAAGTAATATAGTTTGTTGTTTTGGCTCCATGTAAACTGTGTGGATAAGCAGGCGTGAAAGCAAGGCGCCCAGGGCCATGCTATTACCGCAATAAAAAATGAGTTGAACAGGCCAGCCATTCATACCAGGTGTAACAAAAGGAAAGTAGGTGGCCAACAATAAAAGAAAAATACCAATGAGTGCTGCCTTTTTTGATTGGCCTGGTAAAGCAGCCACAATTCCTCCAAGAGCAAGACCTACAATGGTTGGTAAATGGTTCAATAAAGAGTTTTCACTGTAGCCCATTGTTTGATGGGAATAATACAGGAAACGGTCACCGAATATGAAAAGTAAAGCCGCGGCAAATTTTAACGGATGAATGGGTTTGTCTCGGTTCACCAACAAATTGCTCTGCCGGAAACCAATGTTCTGGTCAATAATGCTCATGCCTTAAAAATAGAAAAGAAATATATTGCAAAAAGTCGCCCGATAGAAAAATTACTCAGGTGTATTGTGACACCAGCTGCTTCACCTGTTTTACATAGTTGCCGCCAAACAGGTTTACATGAACAAGCAAGGGGTACAGGTTGCATAAATCAACCCGCTGTTTCCACCCGCTTTCAAGCGGATATATTTCCTGGTAGGCTTTATACGTATCGGCATGGAACCCGCCAAACAGTTGCATCATGGCCAGGTCCATTTCACGATGTCCATAATAAACAGCCGGATCAAATATGCAGGGAGTATCGCCCCGGGTGCACATGTAATTCCCACTCCATAAATCACCGTGCAACAGCGCAGGCGTTTCAGCGGGGAACATGTCGTTCATTTTAAAGCACAATTTTTCAAATTTTTTTACAGTGTCAACATCAAGCTTTCCTGCCTGGTGCGCCATTGACACCATGGGAACAAGCCGCTCGCTTACAAAAAAATCGGCCCAGCTTTGTTTAAACGTATTGCTTTGGTGAAGGCTTCCAATGTAATTGGAATGCTTTAACCCGAACCCGTCATGGGTCTGTTTATGCATATTGGCCAGGTTATGCCCGAATGTTTTCCAGAAGGCCAGTGAATTATTTTCTTTGGTGAGGTATTCAATAATGATAAAAGCATGATCGCCTGTTTCGCCCCACAAAATAACTTCCGGTACTTTGAAAGAAGTTAGCGTTTTAAGCAGGTTAAGTCCGGCAGCTTCATGCCTGAACATTTCAGGATAATTTTGTGCATTGTTACGCTTGAGAAAAAAATGTCCTTGTGTTGTGCCCAACCTGAACGATTCATTGATGCTTCCTCCAAATTCCGGGCTAACGTCTTTAATGGCAAAGGTCTCGCCAAACCGTTTTTGAAGTTCAGCCGATAAATGTTCCAGGAAAGGGGATGCCTTCATGTGGTTAAGATAGAAAAAAATTGAATGGTCAATGTTTATGAAAGTATACGCTATTAAAATAAAATTGGTTTACCCAACCCAGCATGTTTTGACTTTTGAAGCATGGGTTGTATGAAAGCATCGATTAAGATGAAAAAACATCGGTTAAAAATTCAAAAATCCATTAAAGACCCGAAAATCCTGCTATCTTAGCCCTGATGAATTTGAGTGCTATAATAGTTGACGATGAATTGCCTGCGAGGGAAAACCTGGATATGTTGCTCGCGGAATTTTGCCCTGAAGTACATGTTGTGGCCAAATGCAGTAACATTACCGATGCAAAGCAAAAAATTGAAACGCTTAAGCCCCAGCTCGTTTTCCTTGATATTCGCATGCCCAGTGCAACCGAAGGTTTTGACCTGCTGGAATCGCTTGAGAACAAAGATTTTCTTGTTGTTTTTGTTACCGCATTTAAGGACTATGCCATCAGGGCCTTTAATGCCAATGCAGTGTATTATGTGCTAAAGCCAATTGATATTGATGACCTTAAAATGGCCGTTAACAAGGTTAAGGAACACCTGGCATTGGGTAAACCGCGCATCAATAATTATTTTGAAACCATTAAAGAACTTTCGGCATCCATTAAATCCAATAAATACAGCTCTCGCATTACCATCAACCATCAAAAAGGAATTAAGATTGTGAACGATAAGGACATTATGTACCTTGAAGCTGATGGCAATTGTACGTGCTTATTTTTTGCCGATGGGTCAAAATACCTGGATACACGTACACTTGCAATATATGAAGACATATTGAACCCTGAACATTTTTTCAGGATACACAAATCAACCATTGTTAACCTGAATTACATGACCGATTATATTAGTGAGGACGGAAGTTTTGCCGTACTTAAAAACGGTACAAAATTAGCGGTGGCCCGAAGCCGTACAGCCGATTTTCTCAAACGGCTCAAAGAATTTTAACGCCAACCTAAAGGCTTTTAGCGAACAAAAAAATCTCGGATATTCAGCTAATACGTAACCGTGTTTGGCAAGGTTCGCGAAATACCCGTTTTTTTATCAACTGCCTGAAATATATATTTTTTACGGTCGTTTTTTGAAACTAATGGTATGCTTGCATACGTTCCATCTCAAGTTCTAAAGTTCTTTTCAAGTTTTAAACCAATAAAAAAGGCGAGGTGGGTCATGAAAAATTTTTACCAAACATGCGTCCTGGGAGTATGCATGACATTAGCAGCTCAACTTAAAACCAGCCAACTCTTTGCCACACACGCACAAGGTGCCGACATCAGTTATCAATGTCTGGGCGGAAACAACTACCAGCTCACGGTTTCATTTTACCGTGACTGTGCAGGTGTAGCTGCCCCGGCAAGCGTAACTATTGATGTTTCATCGGCTTCGTGCGGAGAAAATTACACAGTTACCTTGTTTCCGGTAGCAGGAACAGGTGCCGAAGTAACCCCTATTTGTGCCACCATGAATACCACCTGCACCGGTGGAACATACCCTGGCGTTCAGGAATGGAAATATTCGGGTACAACAAATTTACCTGCCAACTGCACCGACTGGGTTTTCAGCTTCACTTTATGTTGCCGGAATGCCGCAATTAATACAATTAATGCCCCCGGTAGTGAAAACATTTATGTTGAAGCAAACCTTGACAACCTGAATTATCCTTGTAACAATTCACCCGTTTTTTCAAATCCTCCCGTACCATTTGTATGCGCTTCGCAAACGTATTGTTTCAATCATGGTGCAACCGATGCTGACGGGGATTCCCTGGCTTATTCCCTTATTACACCCATGACGGGTCCTGCCACTACCGTAACATACCTTACTCCCTATACAGCAACACAGCCCCTTACTTCGGTTCCTGCCATGACCATTGACCCGTTAACCGGTGACATTTGTATGACACCGCAAATGCTGGAAGTAACGGTTATGGCTGTACTTGTTGAGGAATGGCGTGGTGGCGTATTAATAGGCAGTGTGGTGCGCGACATCCAGGTACGTGTAATTAACTGCACCAATACTGTTCCCGAAATCACCGGTATTAACGGTACAAGCAATTTCAGTGCAAGCGTATGTGCAGGATCTACGCTAACATTTGATATTTTTTCTTCCGATGAGGATCCCGGCCAGGTTCTGACACTTACCTGGAACAATGCAATAACCGGTGCAGCATTTACTACCGCAGGCACGCCCAGCCCAACCGGCACGTTTACATGGACGCCCACCGCAGCTGACATAAGTACCACACCCTGGTGCTTTACGGTAACGGTTACTGATGACGCCTGCCCCTTCAACGGCTCACAAACGTTCGCTTTTTGTATAACGGTAACCGGGCTAACGTTAAATGTCAATACGGTTGATGCCAATTGCGGAATGGCAACGGGTAGTGCAACATCGGCCGTATCGGGCGGGACCTCGCCTTATACATATGCCTGGTCCAGCGGTTCAACGGCAGCTTCGGTATCGGGTCTTGCAGCAGGCGCTTATACGTTAACCGTTAACGATGCGGCAGGCTGTTCAAGTACCAATAACTTCAACATAGGGCCCGGGTCGGACCCGGCAGTTATTAATTATACACCCACCTACGTGGATTGTTTTGGAGCGGCAACCGGTGCAATCACCACCACCGTAGCCAGCGGTGGCCCGGTAACGTCCTACCTGTGGTCTAACGGTGCAAATACTTCTGCAATTACCGGTTTAACAGCCGGTACCTATACGCTTACGGCAACCAATGCCGGAGGTTGCGTAACAAACAGTGTTATGACCATTACCCAGCCGGCTTCAGCGGTGTCGTTGAACCTGGTAAAAAGCGATGTTACATGCAACGGCATGAACAACGGCTCGGCCACGGTCACGCCATCAGGTGGCACCGCGCCTTATAACCTTAACTGGTCAACCGGTGCAACCACCAACACCATTACTGCATTGGGTGCAGGCGTGTATACATGTACCGTTACCGATGCAAACGGTTGTACAACCACTTCAAGTATAACCATAAATGAACCTGCAGCGATAACAGTTACATCAACAACCATTAACGATGTAACATGCAACGGATTGTCAAACGGAAGTTGCGTGCTCGGATTAACCGGTGGGAGTGGTTCGTTGTCGGTGAGTTGGTCTACCAGTCCCGTGCAAACGGGTAATACCGCCAGCGGTTTGGCCATGGGTACTTATACCTATACGGTTACCGATGCAAATGGCTGCACGCTTACAAACAACATAAACATACTTGAACCTGCTCCGTTAAACGTAGCTGTTGTGTCAACAAATCCATCATGCTATAATTCAAATGACGGAAGCATTCAGGTAACAGCTACGGGTGGTACAACCCCATACAGCATTACAGTGAATTCAACCGGTTTGGCCAATGGCGGAACGTTAACTCCGTTGAATGACGGGAACTATACTGTAACCACAACAGACGGTCATGGATGTACCGCTTCACAGGTCGTAACGTTAACCGAACCCGCACCCGTTTCAATTATTGTTTCACCCAACCTGATTATTTGTCCCGGCAGCAGCGTAACAATATATGCATACGCCAGCGGTGGTACCGGTGCCTATACCTATAACTGGAATAACGGTCTTGGAAACAATGTTACCCATGTAGTGAGCCCTGCCGTAACCACAACGTATACCGTAACCGTAACCGATAACAACGGTTGCGCATCTTTACAGGGAACAACCGTTGTAAAGGTGAACGACATTAATAATATAACTTTAAATGTAAGCGGCAACCATCCTATTTGTGTTGGTGAGTCGGTAAGCCTGAGCGCAAGTGTGAGCAACGGTATTGATGTGTACACGTTTTCATGGAACGGTGGAGCACAAACCGGCCCTGGTCCGCACACCTTTTCGCCAACTACCAATGTAGTTTATACCGTTTCCACAACCGATGTATGCGGTAACAGCATAAGCGAGCCGATTCCGGTTGTAGTACACCCGTTGCCGGTGGTTAGCTTGCCGGATATTACTGCCGATGCCTGCGGTGCAGTTACCATTGAATTTGCCAATGGTGTTCCTTCTAACCCGGGTGACATGTATTCGTGGATAATTAATGGATATGCCACCAGCTCGGTACAGCCCATGCAAACCTTTGTTGAGAGTGGTAATTATACATATGAATTAACGTTGACCGATGCAAACGGTTGCTCGGCCCATAGCAGTGCAAATGTGAATGTACAGGTTTTCCCTCAGGCCGATGCTGTTGCCGATGCTTTCAGCCATACTGCCGGTGAATTTAACCCAACCATCCAGTTCATTAATGCATCCTTGTTTGCCGATACGTACAATTGGTCGTTTGGCGATGGAACCGGATCAACGGCATCACAACCCAGCCATACGTATGCTGCACAGGAAGGCACTTATACGGTTACGCTCATTGCCAATAACCAATACGGATGTGCCGATACCGCAATTATTGAAATTTACATACATCCCGAACATACCCTGTATGTGCCCAACGCATTTACGCCAAACAAAAATGGTACAAATGATGTGTTTGCTGCAAAAGGCACAAACATTCTTGAGTTTGAAATGCAAATTTTTAACCGTTGGGGCGAACTCATATTTGTTAGCCAAAACCTGGAAAACGGGTGGGACGGCACACACAAGGGTGAAATAGCCAAAGAAGATGTGTATGTTTACAAAATAAGGTATAAGACCATTGAAGACCAAATTTTGTCTAAAGAGGGGCACGTGACTTTATACAGGTAATAGAAGGGAGATGCAAGTTAAAATAGTGGAATTTCAGTAAAGAAATGCATTGAGTAGTCGTGTTCGCTTTGCATTTCATTGATTGGAATTCCACTATTTAATCTTCATATCCTTACACCAAGTATGCAAACATCATCCATTTGCTCATGGTTTCCTTTCCAAGCATGAAAAGCATGTGCAATAATCTCCTGTTTTTGAATTCCGGTAGGTGCGTATTGTTGTAACACAGTTTTCATTTGCGAATACTTGAATTTTTTGCCTTTGGGTCCGCCAAACTGGTCGGCATACCCGTCAGAAAACAAATAAACCATATCACCTTTTTCAAGCTCCAGTGTTTGGGTTTCAAAGGGCTTGTAGTTTTCAAAATAACCAATAGGCTGTTTGCTGGGTGTTAATTCAATAACCTGGAAAGTTGTATGCTTAATGATCCAGCACGGATTATGCGCCCCGGCATATTCTAAAATATATTTACCATTTTTTTCATACAGGCAGCAAAGTGCCATGTCCATACCATCGCGCAGGGTTTGTTTGCCTTCCTGTGTAAAATGCTCGGTCAGGTTTTGTGAAAGGCAGTCAAGGATTTTTCCCGGCACCTCAATTTTCAAATCAAGCAGAGCGTTGTTCAGGGCATTATATCCCAGCATACTCATAAATCCCCCCGGTACGCCATGGCCGGTACAATCAATCACGGCAAAATATTTTTTATCCTGCACACGTTCCACAAAGTAAAAATCACCACCAACAATGTCCTTGGGCATGTAAAACAATACATGTTCGCCAAGTAGGCGTTGCATCACGCTGTGTGAAGGCAGTATGGAATCCTGGATACGTTTGGCATAGCTAATGCTATCGGTAATTTCTTTTTGCTGGTGTTCAATTTTGTTTTTTTGCGCTTCAAGCTTGGCGTTGTCTTTTTTCTTTTCCCTGAAACGGTAAAAAACAACACCCAATGCAATCATCAGCAATAATCCGCCAATGGAAACCCAGATAAGCCGCGCACGGTTTTGGTTAGCTTCGAGTTGCATTTTTTGTTCATGCAATTTAACCGCATTTTCCATTTTAAGGAAATTGAAATTGGCCTCATCTTCAGCAGTTTTTTTCACGCTTTCATCGTCAAAAATAAGTTCGGTTAAATGCATGTATTTTTTCAGGTAATAATAGGCTTTCTGATCATTGCCCATAGCATGATGTACGTTGGAAAGGTGTTTATATGTTTCCTTAACGGTATACTTAGCGTTAAGCGTGTCGGTTTGCTTCAGGGCATTTTGCAAATAATACAATGCTGAATCGTATTGCCTTAGGTGATAAAAAACATCGCCCAGGTTATTGGAAGTATTGTCTGATACAAAGTTATCGTGCTGTTTTTCCATGCTGGCAGCCCAACGGTAATAATACAGCGCTGAATCATATTGTCTTTTGCCAAACCGTACCACGCCAAGGTTCATTACCACGGTTGAAACGTATTTCTCAAGCTTCATTTCTTTCATGATGCGGTAACACAACCGCAGGTTCTTTTCGGCTTTTTGAAATTGTTTTAACTCAATGTATTCAATGGCCGCATTGTTGGAAGAAATTGCCAGTCCGGATTTATTTTTTCGATTGGCAAGTAGTTTCATATTTTTTTCAAAAAACTCAGCGGCTTTTTTATGCTGCCGTCTGTTTGAAAAGGCAATTCCCATTTTATTGTTGATTTCAAGAAGTAAATTGGTATCTTTATGGCGCTCGGCATACGGCAGCGCAGCGTAGTAATAGTCAAGGGCAACAAGATAATTTTCTTTATCGCCATAAAATTTTCCGATAAGATAATTCGCGCGGGCCATGCGTAAAGAGTCACGCTTTTGACCGGCTGTTTTATTTAATTTGCGGATTGCAGCAACCGTTTTCGCGTCTGCAAGTTCAAGCCGCATGGTGTACTTAAAAATCCGGTCAAATTTTTGTTCGAACGAAAAACGCTTTGAATTCATGAAATAATCAACGGAATCAATTTCTTTTTCCTGCGCTTTTACTGTAAACAAACCTAGAAACAGGAAAACAAAAGAAAAAAGAAAATATTTACGGTTTTTCTTCAAGATGGTCGAAGTTAGGGTAAAAAAACTAATTTTAGTCAAAAAAAGAATGTATGCAAAAGATCATGTTACTGGGCTCGGGGGAGCTTGGGAAAGAGTTTGTTATAGCACTAAAACGACTCGGTCAGTTTGTTATTGCAGTTGACAGTTATGACAATGCTCCGGCCATGCAGGTTGCCGACCAGCGTGAAATAATCAATATGCTTGACGGAGATGCCCTTGATGCAATTGTTGAGAAGCACAAACCGTCCATAATTGTTCCCGAAATAGAAGCCATACGTACCGAATGTTTTTATGCATATGAAAAAAAAGGCATCCATGTTGTGCCCAGTGCAAAAGCGGCCAATTTTACCATGAACCGAAAAGCAATACGCGACCTGGCCGCAAAAGAGTTGGGTATGAAAACCGCCCGTTATTTATATGCAACGTCACAAAACGAATTGACAGTAGCCGTTGAAAAACTTGGTTTTCCTGTTGTGGTGAAACCGCTTATGTCATCATCGGGAAAGGGCCAATCGGTTATTAAAACCCCGGCTGATGTTGAAAAAGCCTGGAATTATGCGGTGCAAGGATCGCGGGGCGATATTGTTGAAGTAATTGTGGAAGAGTTTATTGATTTTGATTATGAAATTACCCTGCTTACAGTAACGCAAAACAATGGCAATACGTTGTTTTGCCCACCTATAGGCCACCGCCAGGAGCGTGGCGATTACCAGGAAAGCTGGCAACCCATTCCTATGAAAGAAGAACACCTGAAGGAAGCGCAACGTATAGCCTATGCCGTTACCAAAGCGCTAACAGGTTCGGGCATATGGGGCGTTGAGTTTTTTATTTCAGAAAAAAACGGAGTCTATTTCTCAGAGCTTTCTCCCCGCCCGCACGATACTGGTATGGTTACCCTTGCCGGTACGCAAAACTTCAATGAATTTGAATTGCACGCAAGGGCCGTTTTGGGGCTGCCCATCCCCGAAATTACCCTTGAAAGGGCAGGAGCAAGCGCAGTTATTCTTGCAACACAAAACGGCAGCCTCCCACACTTTGAAGGTGTGGAAAAAGCTGCCGGTGTTGAACAAACAGATATTAAATTATTTGGTAAACCAACCACGCGTCCGTACAGGCGTATGGGTGTGGTGGTGGCCTGGGGCAAACCCGATAGTGATATCAATACAGTAAAAGAGAAGGCGGTGCAAACGGCACAGCTCATTAAAGTAATTACTACTGCGTAACACGTTAATAGTTAAATTAACGAATGTCTTTCTCTTCTTTTATCCTTATCAAGGCTTGTCAAACTCGTACCTGAAAATATGCGGTACATCGTTTACGGCATCATGTGACGCATCAAGTTCATTGATGTGTCCGCTGTTTATACCGTAAACCCATCCATGTATCTGCAGCTGCCTGCGCTGCCATGCACGTTGTACAATACGGGTTCGGGCCAGTTTGTTAACCTGCTCAATTACGTTTAATTCAGTAAGGCGGTCCTGGCGTTTGTCCATATCTGTTATAGCTTCCAATTCAGCCTGGTGTTTGTAATACACTTCTTTGATTCCACGCAGCCAGTTATCAATAAAACCAAACGTTTGGTTTGACATAGCGGCCTTTACCCCGCCACAACCATAATGTCCGCAAATGATAATGTGTTTTACATGCAATACTTTTACAGCATATTCTACCACACTCAGCAGGTTTAAATCGGTGTCAAAAACCAGGTTGGCAATGTTACGGTGCACAAAAATTTCACCGCTGGCCGTATCGGTAATTTCATTGGCAGGAACGCGGCTGTCGCTGCACCCGATCCATAAATAACTTGGGCTTTGCCCCTTGCCCAGATTTTTAAAATACTCGGGGTCTTCAAATTTTTTAGCCATGGCATACCTGCGGTTGCCATCAATAAGCTTTTTATAACTTTCTTCCATGATTTTAATGTCCTAAAACTGAAATTTCTTTAATGTTTAAATATTCAACTTCTATCTTTTTGATTTTTGCACTCTGTTTAAATTCGTTCAGCAGTTCGGTTACATCACGGTCCATGAAGGTAGTTTTGCGGGCGTCAATTGTCAATACCGAGTTTTCCGGCAGATTTTTCAATAATTTGGCAAAACTTCCTTTGTGTAAAAATGTAACGTGCTGTGATACCTGTACGAGCACATGATTTTTCCCATTAAATTTTTGATATCCTACTTTGAACGGAATCCGCATGTTTTCAATAATGATGAACACGAAGGCTACTATAATTCCGGCTCCCACTCCTTTGAGGAGGTCGGTAAACAGCATAACAATTATTGTAACGGCAAATGGCAGGAAATATTTCCAGCCCTGCTGGTAAGCATTTCTAATGATTTTAATACTTGCCAGTTTATAACCGGTTACAATTAGAATAGCCGCAAGACATGAATTGGGTATCATCATTAATATACCGGGAATTGCCACAATGGTAATGGCCAGTAAAAATCCGTGTACAATGGTTGACATTTTTGTTTTTGCACCTGCATTCAGGTTAGCCGATGAACGAACAATAACCGATGTTATGGGCAAGCCACCAATTAATCCTGACAACATGTTACCGGTGCCCTGTGCAATTAATTCACGGTTTGTATTTGTAGTGGTTCTTTCAGGATCAAGTTTGTCAACTGCCTCAATGCATAATAACGTTTCAATACTGGCTACCGCTGCAATTACAAGACCGATTTTATATACCAGGGGGTCCTTAATGCCATTGGCAAAATCGGGAAATATAAAAAAGTCGCTTAAGCTTTTTGCCTCATATGGGCTCGGAAAGTCAACCATATGAATGCGTTCAATTACCCATAAGCCACCCCAACTTGAAAACAACCCTGATCCAAGAATTCCTACCACAACAACTACCAACGGACCCGGTACATTCTTCAGGACCCGGTTGGATTTGATTGCTTTCATTTCCCATACAATGAGTATAGCCAAGCTAATGCAGCCAATAATGAGTGAAGGTGGACAAATAAAGTTCAGTGCGTTTATCATTTCACTGAATGAATTTTCGCCATCTACCTGGAAAAAATCAAGGTCACCTTCCGGATCTTTATCATAACCAAAAAAATGTGGAATTTGTTTGATGATAAGAATAACACCTATACCAAACAACATACCTTTTATGGCTGCCGAGGGAATGTAATTACTGATTGATCCGGCACGCAATATACCCAGTGTTAACTGGACTATACCGGCAAATACCACTGCAAGCACAAGTAATTCATACTTTCCGTGCAACGTGGCCAGTGACGAAACCATTATGGCTGTAAGGCCCGCAGCGGGGCCCGAAACCGATACGCGAGAATTACTGATAGAGCCAATAACAATGCCGCCAATCATGCCTGCAATTAAGCCTGACATAGGCGGGGCTTTTGAGGCCAGCGCCACACCTAAACAAAGCGGCAGGGCTACAAGGAAAACAACAAGACCCGACCTGAAATCTTCAAAATAAATTTTTTTCTTCATAATTTGATCAACAAAAAAAGATTAAGGCGTTTCCCGGAGGAAAAGCACTGTCAAATAAATTTT
>DASPJQ010000343.1:0-3061 GCA_035628535.1 Flavobacteriales bacterium
ACAGGTGGGTGTTTTTGCACATGGGGAAGAACACCGAACTGCGCGAAATGTATAATGTTACAACCCTGCCGCAGTTTTACCTGGTTGATCCCGATGGAATTCTGTTACAGGCACCGGCCGCACGTCCATCGCCCAGTGGCACCGGCCGTACCATTGACGAGACTTTTTGGAAAATCCAGAAGAAATTGCACCCGGTTGAGCATCACATTCCGGGACAGAAAAATTAGGCGCATCTTCCTAAAAAATTAATTCCCTAACTAAGTAGGCAGCGGCAGTCAGAGTGTGGGATGTGTATAAAGCGTGTGAGTTCATTCGTTCTCAGATATCGCTATGCTTCATGGCCGTTCTTCGTTGTTAGTAAGCGCGATTAATCAATAGTTGCATCTCAAAGATGGAATGGGGTATTTGTCATTTATCTAACCTTAAAAACTGTTCGTGGTTCCTTTGTGAATCATTCAAAGATGTTGGTTTGATTCGTTTGACCGGTTGCTGCTGCAGGTGCCGCTGCCCATTTTTTTAACTATTACGCAACAGAATTAACACGCCTGCGTTTATATCATTCAACTCCCCGCAAAACCCCAGTCTCAAACCACCTTATTTTTAACCAATGTGGCGTAAACTGCGCAAAATACTTATTTGGACGGTCAGCATTGTGGTTGGGCTGGTACTTACGTTTACGTTTATTATTTGGCTTATGCAGGACAAAATCAAAGCATATGCCATTAACTACCTTAACGATCATTTAAAAACGGAACTAAAGGTTGACCAGATTGATGTAACTTTTTTAAGTACGTTTCCCAATGTAGGTCTGCACTTTAAAAACACATTGATTCTTGACCCCGAGGGATTGCAACCATACCGTGATACGCTTTTAAAAGCGGGCCATATTTACCTGAAGTTTGGTTTGTGGGACGTATTGGGTGGTGACTACAAGGCCCGGCAGCTTGATGTATACGATGCGCATTTGCGTGCGTTTATCAATCAAAACGGAGTTGAAAATTATGATATCTTAAAACCATCGCAGGAAAAAAAGAAGGACGGCAAGGACCTGGTTCTTGACCTGAGTAAAATCAAACTGTACAATACGCGGCTTACCTACCATAACGCAAAAGGCGGCCAGCAATACAAATTCCGCACCAACGAGCTTTTTTTTAACGGTATGCTGGGCAGTTCTGTGTTTGATTTAAAAACCAGCGGTGACCTGCGCATCGTAAGCCTGCGCAACCAAAACCTGGTATTGTTAAAAAACCAGGATTCCGATATTGACCTGGTTTTATCGGTCAACACCAAAAACAATACGCTGGAATTTACAAAAGCCGATTGGCAGATCGGGAAAATGCACTTTGGCATTAAAGGACGGATTGACATGCTTGCTGAAGGGAACAAATGCGACATAAACATATTTGGAAAAAATATTTCGTTGGTATCAGTTATGCAGCTTATGAGTGACAAGGTGCGCGAAAACATGGCACGGTATAAATCATACGGGAACATAAACCTTGACGCCACCATAAAAGGACTTGCAGGAAAAACGACCGCTCCCGATGTGAATGCCAGGTTCAGCATAGGCAACGGCATATTGGTTGAGAAAAAAAGCAATATATCGCTGCACAATATTGATATGGAAGGTATATACACCAACCGCAATCAAAAAGGTATTGACGAATTGCATGTTAAAAAAATGCATGGCCGGTTTAAAGACGGAAAATTCGAGCTTATGGGCAAGCTTACCGATTTCCAACACCCGCATTTTGTAGTAAGCGTTAAGGGCAATTTTGGTTTGGAAACAGTACATGGTTTTATGAGCAGCGAAACCGTGAAAGAAATGAAGGGTGATGTAAGCCTTGACAGCAAACTTGATTTTGTTTTGCTGCGCACCGATGACCTTTTGCTCACCAATACGCTTATAAATGAAGCTTCGGGAACAGTTAAATTTGCAAACGCAACCGTGTTAATCAGTGAAAACGGGAAACACATTACCGATTTGAACGGGCAGCTCAATTTAAAAGACAACGATGCCTTAGTGGACGGTTTACAGGGTAAGGTTGGTAAAAGTGATTTTAGCATAAATGGGGCCATACGCAACTTCACACCGTATTTCCTTACAGGAAACCAGGACCTTTCAGTGGTAGGAGCGTTCCATGCTGATTTTTGTGATATCAACGACCTTGTACGTACAACAACCGAAACAACAACTGCTGGTGGTGAAATGGAGCAGGTTGAAACGGGTTATTCATTTCCTGATAAAATTAATTTCAATTTTGATTTAAACATCAATAAACTGGAATGGGAACCGTTTACTTCAACCAATGTGCGCGGCAATTTCAAACTGATTGATAAAAAATTATCGGCTACCAACCTGAATGTTGATATGGCAGGCGGTAAATGTACCGGCAACATTGAGATACAGGAAAACGCTGGCAAGGGCTTTGCAGCAACCGCCAATACGAAAATTGAAAATGTGCAATTGCCCCTGGCGTTAAAGGCCTTTAAAAATTTCGGGCAGGATGTGATTACCCCCAACAATTCAAAAGGGACCCTGACGGCATCGGTTGAATGGTTTTTTCCAATAACCGCCAACCTGAAAATTGAGCCGGGTAAAATGCTGGCAAATGCAAGCGTGAGCGTTAAGAACGGCCAGTTAAATGAACTTGACCAGCTAAAGCAACTGGCGGAATTCATGCGTACCGACAAAAAAATAAAATTATTCCTTAAAAAACATGCCGATGATTTCGAGCAGCGTGTGCGCAACCTTAAATTTGATGAATTGAAAAATGAACTCACAATCAAAGAAGGCGTACTTACCATTCCCAAAATGCAAATAAGCTCAAATGCCCTGAATGTAAACGTTGCCGGTACGCATTCGTTCGAAAATAATATTGATTACCATTTCAACTTTCGTTTTCTTGAATTAAAGGCCCGGAATTATGAGAGTGAATTTGGCGAGGTAAAAGATGACGGTACCGGGATAAAAGTTTACATTCACATGTTCGGGAACCTTGACAATCCCCAATATGCCTGGGACAAGGAAGAAAAGAAAGTTGAGCGGCAGGAGCAATGG
>DASPJQ010000344.1:0-3005 GCA_035628535.1 Flavobacteriales bacterium
ACAACGGGCAATCCTGCAGCGTTGTATTTTTCATTAAATGCAAAATCCTATTTACAGCGTTTAAAGGGTGAGTTTAACGCAGCGGTTACAACCGCCAACCAGGCTTATGACCTCGTCAGAAAGGCAAATTCACCCTATGACCATGCACAATGTTATGAGCGGCTTTGGCAGGCTTATGAAGGCAAAAAGCAATATGATTCGGTTTTTAAATACTACAAGCTTGAGCAAGAAATCATGGATACGCTTACCTCGCAGGATGTTAAACAGCAAATAGAAAATACCCAATTGAAAGCTGATATTAAAACCGCTGAACTCAACCAAAAAATCAGGCTACAGAAAATACAGGCCAGGGCCGATGCGCGCATCATGTTGCGTAATTTCATACTGGTTGTGGTTATATTGGTTTTTATCCTGTTTTTTTTGATTTTTGCTTTTCGAAAACAACGCCAGGCAAAAAACAAGCACCAGGAATACACACAAAAGTTATTAACGGTGCAGGAACAGGAAAGATCAAAAATTGCTATGGAGTTGCATGACAATATCGGGCAAAACCTTCTCATGGTCAAAAACCAGCTTTCTCAAATGAAAGAGCACATGGGTAAAACGCAATTGTCAATTGAAATGGTTGATAAATCAATTGACGACATTCGTGGGCTTTCACACGAACTGCATCCACATATTCTTGAAAGTCTCGGCTTAAAAAGGGCCATTCATCACATGCTTGAACAGGTAAATTCAATAAGCGGAATTTATTTTACCGAAGATATAACTGACAAGATTGATGAAGTTTTAAACAAGGATAAGCGAATACATGTTTACCGTATTCTGCAGGAATGCATAAATAACATCCTTAAACATTCAAATGCAAGGGCTGCAAAACTCACCATAAATAGCAACAATTCCAGCCTGAAAATAGTGGTAAAAGACAACGGGATCGGGTTTAACAAAAACCTGCCTGAAAGCAAACTCCATAAAAGTTTCGGGTTTACTTCCATGAAAGAACGTTTATCCATTCTTCGGGGCAACATGAAAATAGATGCTTTACCCGGCAAAGGGGTCACCTTAACCTTTAATATTCCATTCTGATGGCGCTTATCCTCATAGCTGATGACCATCCTGTATTGCGCAACGGCATTGTTTACCTTGTTAAAACAAAATTGGTTTTTGCAAACATAATTGAGGCCATTGACGGTAAAGATGCGCTCGAAAAAATACTTAGGTTAAATCCCGACCTGGCCCTGCTTGATTTTGATATGCCTCACCTGAAAGGCATCGAAGTATGCAGACGAATGAAAAAAGCAGGATCTTCTGCCAAAGCAGTAATGCTTACCATGCATAACGATGCTAATGTATTTAACGAATCAATGGAGGCAGGCATGAATGGGTTCCTGCTAAAAGACAATGCCCTTGATGAGATTACAGAATGCATCCAGGATGTACTGGCGGGTAAAAATTATGTAAGTCCAAAATTGACACCCTTGCTTCAAAAAAGAGAACAAAAGGAAAAGGACCTTAAAGGCCATGAACTGCTTCATTCACTTACCCACACTGAATTTAAAATACTGCAATTAATTGCTAAAGGAACAACAAGCCGGCAAATTGCCGACTTGCATTTTATCAGCATCCGCACAGTTGATAACCATCGCGCTAATATTTGTAAAAAACTTAACCTTAAAGGAAATAATGCCTTATTGATGTATGTAACTATCAACAGACACCTCTTTATGTGATACCGCTTTTAACCGGATTGGTTCTACATAAGTACCGATACTCATTTCAACTCATATACCTTTTTCCTTTTTTGCATAGACATAATTTTGCTCAAAAATCAAAATCAAATTTATGAGTATCATATCCGTGAGCGCTACTACCTTGAAACAAGACGAAAGTAGCTGTGAATTTGAAGTGAATGCCAAAACCATTCAAAATTGCCCTGCAGGGAAAATGACAGTTGTGTTACTTGGAAAGGAAATCATAGTAAAATATGCCTGCATTGAACGTAACCTTCGAAATGAAGAAGAAGAACAAGTAAAATTAGGATTACTTAACAGGTGTTTTGCCGAAGCATCACGCAAACGACAAATTCTTTCTTTTACAGGTCCGGGGGTTCCGTGGCAAACAAGTTTTATGGAGCAATTGTATGTAATATTTGATGCGCCACCAGGCCAGGTACGTACAACTTCACTGAGCAAAGACTTTCTTGAACGTTTTCCTTTTAAAGAACTGGTTGAAAACGGCAAATACCTGCTGGTATCCCATGGTGAGCGTATTGAAACCGGCAGTATTACCCTGAAGGTGATTGAAGGAAGGTTTGAAGCGATAAATGAACAGTCAACATTGAACGAAAAATACAGGATTGATATATTTACGCCCAGGCAAAGGTATAAGTCAAGCGATGTATTTTGTCATAACGCGGTTTATTCCATTGCAAGCGGACAGCTGATTGAGGTTCATAAAGTAAATTCTGCATCTCATAAATCGTCAGTTCCTCCTTTTGGTGTGTCGGCTTATCATGGTTTTTTACTTGCACATGTATTGGTCTCATTGCACGAACTCGGATGGTTTGACCTTGTTAAACTAAATATTGGTTCAGCACGCAGTGTTGAAAACGATGCCATGATGTTACGATGCCGAAAAAACATATGGAACGATTTGCTTGATTTTATTGCAGGAGCGGGCATTATTCAACTAACCGATGATAAGTCAAGCTATGTTGTAAAAAAAGAGGCTTTTGATGTATTGATGGCAGAAATTGGCTATGTAAAATTTATACAACAAGGGTATAGCGCTGTGCTTGAAGAAACGGTATCATTGGCCCGGGGTGAAAAAAAATATTGGAAAGACATAAAGAGAAATGATTCCGGAGTTGGCGAATTTTTGTTAACTTATCAATACAATGTTGAGCCCGCTATTTTTAACGCAATCAGGGACCTCAGATGCAAAAAAATGGCCTACCTTGGATGCGGGGGTGGAAAAAAACTAATAGCCATCTGTAAGGAAAATCC
>DASPJQ010000345.1:0-10394 GCA_035628535.1 Flavobacteriales bacterium
GCCTTCGCGCCGCGCGCACGCATGGCGGTAAACGCTTCGTGGCCGGGCGTATCAAGGAATGTAATCCTGCGGCCGTTATCAAGTTTTACGCTGTATGCACCAATGTGCTGCGTAATACCACCGGCCTCACCGGCAATTACATTTGCTTTACGTATATAGTCAAGCAACGATGTTTTACCATGGTCAACGTGACCCATTACAGTTACAATTGGCGGTCGTGTAACAAGGTCATCCGGGTTGTCAACATCGTCTTCTTCGATGGTTTCCTGTATATCGGCCGTAACAAATTCAACCGTGTAACCGAACTCCTCAGCTACCAGGGTTATTGTTTCGGCATCAATACGCTGGTTGATGGATGCAAATATTCCCAGGCTCATGCACGCGGCAATAACCTGGTTAACGCCAATGTCCATCATTTTTGCCAGGTCGCTAACCGTTACAAATTCGGTTAACTTCAATATTTTCTTTTCTTCCTCTTCACGGGCCAGTTCCTCAGCGCGTTTTTCGCTGATATTTTGACGTTTTTCACGCCTGAACTTTGAAGAAACCGATTTTTTACCCTGTTCACTCAGGCGGGCAAGGGTTTCTTTAATTTCTTTTTTAATGTCCTCTTCAGAAAGTTCGGGTTTTGGCTCACGGCTTTTTTGACCGCCTTTGTGGAATTTATTTTTATAACCGCCTCCACCGCCATGTTTATGGGCACCGCCTCCCCCCTGGCCTGTATGCGGCCCCTTGGTAAAGGTTTTGGGTTTGTCAGCCTGAAAATCGGCCGCAGTTTTTTCAACATCAACTTTGCCAATGCGTTTACGCTTGCGTTTTTTCTTCAGGTCCTCACCATATTCGCGCAACTCACGCTGCAGGGACTTACGATCTTTTGAAACGGGAAGATCAATCTTGCCCATAACTTTAGGGCCCGAGAGTTTTTCTACATCGGCCTTAATGGTTTCTACCGGTTCATCAGGGTTAGCCGTTTCTTCCTGGGGTTCCTCGCGAACAGGTTCAACAGGTTTCTCAGGCTTTTCTTCTTTCCTGATTTTGACCGGCTTTTTATCGACAACCTTTTCAGTTGTTTTTTTAGCGGGTTTCTTACCAGTATTGCTTAAATCAATTTTACCAACCACTGACAGTTTTACATCGGCCTCAACTTTGGGTTTAATCACTTCAGGTTTTACCGGCTGGTGGCCCTTAATAACAATTTCGTCTTCTTCCTCTTCCTTCTCCACCTGTTTGGTTTTGGCCTGGTCAAGCGTTACCGTTTCGCGTTTTTCGCGGGCCGTAATGGCTGAACGCGACTTCTCCTTGTCCGATTTCTCTGTTTGAAATTCGGCAAGCAGTATCTGGTAGACCTCATCGTCTACTTTTGAATTGGGGCTTGCGTCAATTTTTACACCTTTGGAATGCAAAAAATCAACAATGGTATTTATCCCCACGTTCAATTCGCGTGCAACCTTATTTAACCGTGTGGCCTTTGCTTCTGCCATGTACTATCTCCTAAAAAACTTATGTATAATTATATAAAAAATTCACTAATAAAGCGGTGGTAAATGTCTTTTTGCCACCAAACATATCAACATTATTTCCCAATTCGGGAATTACATTGATGTTTCTATTCAAATTCAGCTTTCAAAATACCCACCACTTCTTTTACCGTTTCTTCCTCAAGTTTGGTGCGTTTTACAAGCTCTGGTATGCTTAAATCAATAACACTGCGTGCGGTATCGCAACCAATGGCCTTCAGTTCATCAATGATCCAGCCTTCGATTTCATCGCCAAATTCTTCCAGGTCAACATCGTCCATGTTATTGTCTTCCTCACGGTAAACGTCCAGTTCGTAACCGGTTAAACGGCCTGCAAGTTTAATGTTGAATCCCCCTTTGCCAATGGCAAGTGAAACCTGGTCGGCCTTAAGGTATACCTCGGCACGTTTGTTTTCATCGTCAAGACTGATTGACGTTATTTTTGCAGGGCTCAATGCACGCTGTATAAACAGGGTCGGGTTGCTGGTGTAATTAATCACGTCAATATTTTCATTGCGCAATTCACGAACAATGCCATGAATACGCGAGCCTTTCATACCTACGCAAGCTCCCACAGGGTCAATGCGGTCATCGTAAGACTCCACGGCAACTTTAGCACGCTCGCCCGGTTCACGAACAATTTTCTTAATGGTAATTAAGCCGTCAAATACTTCGGGAACTTCCAGTTCAAACAGGCGCTCAAGGAATACCGATGATGTACGCGATAAAATTACAATGGGGCTTCCGTTACGCATTTCAACCTTGATAACCGCTGCACGCAATGAATCGCCTTTTTTGAAATAATCACTCGGGATTTGTTCTGATTTCGGCATGATCAACTCATTGCCTTCATCATCCAGCACAAGAATTTCTTTTTTCCATACCTGGTAAACTTCACCGGTAATGATCTCGCCAATGCGTTCCTTGTATTTCTTGTAAACACTGTCCTTTTCAAGGTCCAGTACGCGTGAAACAAGGTTTTGACGCAACGCAAGAATGTTCCTGCGTCCAAAGTCTTCAATATGCAATTGCTCAGAAACTTCTTCGCCTATCTCAAAATCAGGTTCAATTTTTTTGGCTTCGGTAATACCTATTTCAGTTGCCTCGTTTTCCACTTCCTCATCACGAACAATCTCGCGGTTGATCCATATCTCTAAATCCCCTTTTTCAGGATTCAAAATAATGTCAACATGCTCATCTGTCCCGTATTTTTTACGCAACAAACTCCTGAAAACATCTTCAATGATGCTCATCATGGTAACGCGATCAATGTTTTTGAATTCTTTGAATTCAGCAAACGACTCAATCAATTTAAGTGTGCTCATGGCCTCTTTTTTTGTTTATTTATTATTTAAAGGTTATTATAACTTTTGTTTCTTTAATTTGTTCAAAAGGCAGTTCAATGGATTTGTCAACCCATTCTTTACGGGTTTTACCTTCGGGAACTTCTTTTACTTTTGCGGCAAGCGAAATTCCTTCCTTGTTCACCGCACTCAGCTTTGCTGTATACTCTTTGCCTTCAACGGTGCGCACTTTTACCTGGCGATTAAGGTTTTTTTCATACTGCTTGTAAACCTTAAACGGTTTTTCAAGCCCGGGCGATGAAACAGTGAGTTCAAATTCATTGGTTTCATTGTCCAGTTCTTTATTTAAAAACCGGTTCAATTCAGCACACTCACCAATGGAAATGCCCCGCGGACTATCAATCTCCAGCAAAATCTTATTGTCATTGCTCACCACGAGATCAACCAAAAAACCATCAAAATCATTCAGTTTACTCTCGGCCAACGCTTTTATTTTTTCTTTTTCAAACATGGTGGTCAAAAAGAGAGGGGACGCGCGTCCCCTCTCAGTGTGTCTTTATATTTTTATACACTGCAAATATACGGCAAATTCTGTTACCGGCAAAATACTGTGTTTTTTATAAGGGTTAAAAATCGTAAAATTAAACCGAATGGACACGCAGTGTCATGAATATCAGCTATTTGATCTCGACCTTGATTTTTTCTATTTTGGTGTCAATGGCCTCTAAAACAGTAAACGAAAAGCGCCCGGTTTCTATAACCGTGTCGGTTACGGGTATATCCTGGTATAATTTAAGTATATATCCTGCCAGTGTATCGTAATCTTCGTGGGTGGGCAGATCAAAGTAATATTTTTGGTTCAGGTAATCAATTTCAAGGCGGCCTGAAAAAATATACTCGGTATCTGAAATTTTATTTTCAATCAGTTCTACGGTGTCATGTTCATCGTCAATTTCACCAATAATTTCCTCAAGCAGGTCCTCAATGGTTAGTATGCCTGCCGTTCCGCCAAACTCATCAACCACCACGGCAATGCTCCTGCGCTGGCGGGTAAATTCCTGCATAATAATATGTCCGGGCATGCTTTCAGGCACAAATGAAATGGGACGCAATATGGATTTTATGTCCGATGGCTGCTTGAACATTTCAAATGAATGCACGTAGCCAATAATGTCATCAATGCTCTCACGGTATATGAGAATTTTTGAAAGGTGGGTCTCAATGAATTTTTGTTTGAGTGTATTAATGTTCTCATCAATTTCAACGGCAATTATTTCGGTGCGCGGCACCATGCAGTCACGACCCCTTACTTTTGAAAACTCCAGGGCGTTTTTAAAAATTTGTACTTCGTGATCAATTACCTGGTCGGGCGCGGCAATTTCAGTGGCCTGCTTGATGTAGTCATCCAGGTCGGTACGGTCAAATTCGTTTTTATCGTTATTTTTTTTTGTGCGCATGAATACCACAAGCACCAGGCGGCTTATTATGGTTGTAATCATGGTGGGCAGCCACAAAATACCGTATATAACGGCCATGGGTACGGCCAACGCTTTCAATACGCTGTTTGGATTAATGGAAAAAAGAATTTTTGGAAAATATTCAGCAATAACCACAATGAAAATGGTGGAAATAAGCGACTGAATGAGTAAAATCAGGATGTGGTTGTGCGTGATGTATTTAATAATGGACGGCTCAATTAGCGCAGCAAAAAAAATACCGAATGTAACCAGGGCAATGTTGTTGCCAATTAAAACGGTAGTTATGAATTTATCCTCGCGCCTGATGAAAAAAGAAAGAATACGCGCGCTTAACGATCCTTGCTTATTGTCAAGTTCAATTTTAAGCCGGTTGGCCGAAACAAAAGCGATTTCTATACCCGAAAAAAAAGCGGAAAAAATTACTGCTGATATGATGGCAAAGGTAGTGGCCGAATCCATCACACATGTTTACCTTTTTTTTGCTGCGCCTGTTCTTCCATGGCGCGTTTTAACGCTGCTTCAAATTTTTTGCGGAGCCCCCTGCGCATAAGGTACATGGCCAAAGCCAGCAAGGGGAACAACAAATACCATTTGGCCTCATCATACCCTTCCAGTGCAACAAACCAACCTGCCATGCATGCAGCGGCAACCGTTACCGCCAGCCAGAAATATTCAAGCCCTTTGTTTATTTTTTGAAATGTTGTTATGCGTTGTTTATCATTCATGGCCGGCTATAATGAATCGGTTTGATTGTAAAAGTACTCACCTTTTACCTTTTTCCAAGTGTATTTGGTAAAATTTTCACGCGCCCTGAAGTGATAACCGCTCATTTTGCCCTGAACTCCGTGAATACGAACCAACTTGTTGGTTGTAATAATGGCGCTGTCCTGTTTCCACACCAGGTACTCGGTATTAAGCGTATCCTGCCTTTTGAAATTTATCATAACCACCGAATCTTCCAGCACGAACTGCCGGGTTTTATCATCCATAATGGCATAACCCGATTCAAGGTACGATTCCCTTTCTCCTGTCTTGGTAAAAAAATCAACTTTCAGGCCTTTTGGAAATTCAGTGCGTGGTGACATGGTACCGAACCGGTAAAGTATGGGTGTTTTCAGTACTGCCCTGTGCTTACCATTGTCAGTAATTACAATGGTAACGCCCAACATGCTCTCATCAGGCGATAATTTATCGGCATTTATCATTTGCACTTCTTTCACGTCATTGCGGCATGAAAAAAAGAAAAGGATAACAAACGCTGTTATTGCGGCCTGAATGCGCACGTTAAATTAATCGTATTTGCGTTTAATGAACCAACGGTCATATAAACCCGGTGCAATGGTAACGCCAAAATGAATTCCCCAATATTTTTCCATGAGTAAATTGCCTGCGGTTGTACCGCGTGCCCCGTACTCAATGCCCAGGTTTATCATGCTGTATGACTGTGCGGTGTTCCATAAAGGGATACCCAACCCCCCGGTAACGCCCCAGCTGTCAATATTCACATCGTTTATGCTCAGGTAGCTTTTTGATGTGTAATATCCAATCCTGTAATTCATTTGTTTGAAAAACCCGATACGGCCCGAACGGCCCAGACCATAACGGTCGGGTATATATTGCACACCAAAATTATATCCCGAAGTGCGCCTCAGTGATTCGGTAAAAGTTGATGTAGGAAAATTTTCTTCATACTTGGTCCAGTCCTGATAAACGTACTGTGCTGAAAGCGATAATTTGTAATTGTTGCGCGAACCGGGAACACCCATGAAATCATATGTTGCACCCAGGGTGTATTTTGGCGGAACAACAATAAATCCTTCTTCGTTGGCAACATACTCAACGGTATCAACAAGACTGCCGTTTACCGGGTCAACTGTATTGGCCAATACGCTGCGTTCGCAATCCAATGAAGCGCCAAACATGGTTGAAAAACCAATGCCTAACTGGTAACGCTGGTTCATGGTGTTGCGGTAATACAACCCCGCGTCAAACATAAAATCTTTGCCATAAAGCGAGTTGGACACTTTTGAATTATAGAGTCCGGTTTGAGCGGGCAAAACCAGGATGCGTGTTTTTTCCAGGTCGCCAAAAACAAATGAAGCGTTACCTCCAACCGATAGAATGTTTGCATTGTTTTTTTTCAGGGAACGAACCAGGGTGATTGCACTGCCCATAAAAACCCGGTTGAAGCCGCCCCGGCCCTGGTATTTGGCAAACAGTGTTCCGCCAAATTCATCGTTATCTTCAGAAGTAGAAATATTGTACCCGCTAGATGAATAAGGGAGCAACCCAAAAGCCATTCCAAACCTGCGCGAAATGGGTAATCCCAAAACCAGGTTGTTTACTGTCATATAATTTCCCTTAGCCGTAGAGGTACTTGTACTCATATTGACCAACCTGCCGCGCAGGCTAAAATCAAACACCGGGCAATGCAAGGCAAGCAATGAATAGGAGGCGGGATTAATTACATTGATCATGTTGGAATCAACCAGGGAAACGGCACACCCGCCCATGCCGGTATTTTGTGCAAACCAATTGGGATTAATGTCGCCCAGGGCATACCGTGAATAGGGAGAAATGCTTGAAGCCTGCGAAAAACCAAAAAGATTTATACCGCATAATAAAATCAAAAGAATATACTTCCTCATATTCACAATCCGTTTAAACGTGCTATGGCATTCAGACCATGCATGGTAAGAAACGGAGATGCAAAGATGTTATTTTTTAGCTTGCCTGTAAAATATGCAGCATCGCCACCTGTTAAAAAAGCCTTAATACCCTTAAAATCGGCTTCGTATTGCTCTGCCATCCCACTAATTTCGGCTGCAATGCCGTTAAAAACACCACTGGCAATTGAACTTTGTGTGTTTCGGCCAATGAGCGGGGCCGGGTGCGTAATTTCCACTTCGGGTAGTTTTTGTGTAAATACATGCAATGCTTTTAACCGCATGCTTAAGCCAGGTGAAATGCTACCACCCAGATAATTTCCTTCATTATCAACCACATCAAATTTAATACACGTGCCCATGTCAATGCTTAAAACCGGGCCTTTGTTTCGGTTCAAAACATATGCGGCTGCTGCATTGGCAATGCGGTCAACCCCCAGGGTTTCGGGCGAAAGGTACTTGTTGGTTATTGGTAATTGATGGGTAGTGGAATACGGCACAATGGTGAGTCGGGCATCGGTAAATTGATTCCGAATGACTGAGCCCAGGTAAACCGTTTTTACGTTGTGGGTGACAAAAAACTGGCCCAATTCATTGCCAAACGCCTTGAAATCAGCATTTTTTAAAAGCTCGTTGCCCGAAAAAATACCGGCTTTTATACATGTATTTCCTGCGTCAATAATTCCTAACACATGGTAAATGTAGGTTGAATTTAACAAAAGGGGTTGGGGATAAAATAAAATTCTATCTTTGCAACCCTCTCATTTATTTGGGAGCCGATGGTGCAGTAGCTCAGTTGGTAGAGCAAAGGACTGAAAATCCTTGTGTCGGGGGTTCGATTCCCTCCTACACCACCCGTGAAGCGGAAAGCCTTGAATAATTTTCAGGGCTTTTTATTTTATGTAGAATGTGCTATACCTACATACTAAGGTCAACCGTAAACGGGTCTTTTTACAAAGGCCATTCAGATGATTTGAAGGCCAGAATAAAAAGGCACAACAGTAAACTTGAAAAATTCACCGCTTCATTTGCTCCATGGGACCTGGTTTGGTTTTGTAAAAAAACAATAAATCTGAAGCAGTAATTCTGGAATTAAAACTCAAAAATCTATCTATAAAAAGAACTATTGAATTCATTAGGAAATATCCGATTGTCGGGGGTCCTGACGATGCTGAGCTTGTTCATATTTTAAAGCAAGTATAATTTTCTCTCAGCATGTCAGGATGCTGACAAGGCGGCCCTCACAATGGTTTTTTTGCAAAAGCCGCCTTTCGTCAGCATTCGATTCCCTCCTACACCACCCGTGAAGCGGAAAGCCTTGAATAATTTTCAGGGCTTTTTATTTTATGTAGATGTGCTATACCTACATACTAAGGTCAACCGTGAACGGGTCTTTTTACAAAGGCCATTCAGATGATTTGAAGGCCAGAATAAAAAGGCACAACAGTAAACTTGAAAAATTCAAGGTTTTGTTTAGTATCCCTTTCAAACACGTTTTTTACGGCTATTTGAAATCAAGAAAGGTGAATTGGTATTCTTTTCTGCGGCTTGAATATAGCAGCATGTCGCCACCGGTGCTACGTGCGCATTGTTTGGGTTTTAATTCAACCTCACCCCGCCCGCTTACAAAAAGCAGTTCTTTGGTCATTTTACCTTTTTCATCAATCTCAACAATCATTTGCGCTGTTTCACGTCCCGGCCTATAAGACCTGAATTTACTTGGTTCGGTTTGGGTCAGGTTATCAGGATGGTCATTATACAATAAATAAATGCAGTTGTCTTTACTATTATAAACATATGATGAATTCATACCGCCATCATCGGTTGTGCTCTGGTGTTTGTTCACCTTGGTCATCCAGTTTATGTCGCCTTCAGACGAGATGTTGATGACAATAATATCGTTATAATGATAAACGTAATGCGTGGTCCACGTGCCTGGTTGCCCGTTAACACCGGCCGAATAGGTTTGGTATGTGGTAATGTTGAATTGTTCGGCTATTAAACTGTATGTGCCGTTTTCATTCATAATGATGTCGTCAAGGTAAAAGCTAAGCAATTCAACGTCTTTGCCTTTTTCTTCTTTCTTTTTTTGCTTTTCCTGCTGCCGTTCTGATAAACCGCTCACGATAAAATCAAAATCAAACGCTTTCATTTTAACATTGCTAATGGCCCGTGTTAGTAAATTTACTTTGAGAAAAAAAGCTCCTTTTACATTGCGTGCATCCGATTCGGAATAAAACCCTGATACGATAATATATTCTTCGCCATCAAATTTATACTGGCAAGCGGTTATAAATTTATCCTCAAGCGAAATTTCATAGTCCTTTATTTCCTTGCCTTGTTTGAAAATACCTATTAAATGGTATTTAAAATTGGGGATATTTTTAACCTTGGTTTTACGTTTTTCATTGTATTCAATGCCACTTATAAACACATCGCCCCGGTTATTGAGTTTTGCAGTTTCAATGTCAAACAACAATGAATTATAAGGCAAAGCAATGCTATCGTTTTCCCACTCAGTTTCAAAGTTGGCGTTTTGAACTTTTACCGATATAAAATCGGGCCCGTCACGTTTATTGATTCCTTTTGAGTAATTCAATAATTTTTTATTATCGGGTGAAAATATAAGAACCGAACCGGCCTCTGATACCTCCGCCATCATATTGCTGAGCCCCATTCCCATAAAACCCACCCTTGCACGTGGACGTTTACCCGAAAGATCGGTTTCATCAAGCACCTTAACGTTTGTACTTAACTCGAACAGTATAGGATCCATAGCCTGGTAATAATTTATAGAGCTTTTTTTCTTGATGTATTTATTTGTAATGAGGTAAACGTTGCCACTGAAATAAACTGCATTTGAAAATTTGCGCGCTTTTCCGTCAGCGTCTTCAAATTCGGTCACTTCCAATGATTTTACAATTTGCAGTTGTGTATTGAGTTTTTCAAGGAATACCTTGCTTTTGACATAGCGGGTTATAATAAAATAATCGTCACCCGAACAAACAACCTTGCCAAAATACGAACGTTTTTGTTCTTCAAGGGGGCCGTCAATCATTATAAACCGGGAGCCAATTTTTTGTGCATGGCAATGTGTACAAGCCAGCAAAAAAACTGCGAGTGTGGAGAAAATATATTTCATAAATGGTTGGACTAAATTACTGAATAACTAAATAGATACAGCCCGGACTCTCTTTGAACTGATTTTCATTAATTTATATCAAGCCTGCGTTTTTATTGGTTTTCATTGATTTTCATTGTTTTAATTGAAAATATTGTATAAACAATACTTTTAGTCTTTAATATATTTATACAGCGTCTAAAATTTCTACTATCTTGTGAAAGCATTTAACGCAACCTTAAAAAAAATTATTCAATCAAGTACAGGTTTTAATGGCACACATTTGTGCATAAACCTGCAATATATTG
>DASPJQ010000346.1:0-2505 GCA_035628535.1 Flavobacteriales bacterium
GAAAAAAATCATCAAAGCCATTTTCAAAAACTGCGAAATCATATCCTGGACCGTTTGAAACCTGGGTGCTGAAATTACAAATAGCTGAACCGCCATCACCAAGACTTGCTACGCCATTGCTGCCTGCCATACCAAAAACCTGGGAGCTGTCACCAGCTGAAGCATAACCTCCTCCGGGGTTTGAAATATCTTGCAAACCTCTTACCACGGTACAAGACGTTACCCAATCAATGAATGCCGAACTGTCTTTGTGCATAGCGCTTGTTCCGGGCTGGCCTGCCGGGGGCTCAAATTGCGCAAATGAAACCGTGGAACCGCAAAGAATGGTGTATAAATAAAAGCAATATGCAATTGATTTACGCATTAATTAAAGTATAATGTTAAGCCGGCCGAAACTGAACTGATGCTTTGACCGCTGTTGTTTTTATAAATAGGTGCCACCAGGTAATGTACATACAGGCATAAATTGGAAAATCCTAGCCGCAGGGTAGGGCCATAGGAAAACTTTTCATATCCGGGAATCTTGTGGTCTTTCACCCTTCCTTTATCGCCTTTAAACTTGGTGTGGTTATTGAATAAATAACCGCTTCTGAAACCGGCATACAATCGCCACATGTTATCGCGCCCGGGTTTTATCCGGATTTCTGCAAGCAAATCGGCATAGTTTAAGGCGATTTTGTTTTTGGTATACGTTGTTCCTGCAGGCAAACGCATAAACGTATCAACAACGGTATTGTCGTTTTTGGTATACCAGTTATAAAAGCCGTCATGGTGGTGATGCAGCGAACGTATACCTATACCCCAGGCAAAACTGAAAGCGTTACCTGCCCTGTATTCAAACATGCGGCTCCATGCAAATCCCCATGAGAATTTTTGCGTAACACCCTGGGGACCGGTTAGCCAATGTTCATAGGTAAAATCAAACGCGGTGCGGTGTTGCCGCGGAATACTGTCTTTTTCGCTCACAAAAAATCCATTGTAAATATCGCCCAGACGCATTTGCGTAAATGCATTACCCGTTATATTCAGCAAAATCCATATACCCAGCAATTTTTTCATTTCAGGCTTTTGAAAGTTGAAAGGTTATTTTCCCAATTCCATGCATGTTTAACGGTGTCGGCCAGGGTATACCGGCATTTCCACCCAAGCATTTGTTCTGCCTTTTGTGTATTGGCATAAATTTTTTCCACGTCTCCGCTTCTGCGCGGCCCAATCCTGTAGTTAACTTTAACCCCGTTAACTTCTTCAAATGTTTTTATCACTTCCAATACAGTATTTCCGTTGCCGCTGCCCAGGTTAAAAATTTCAGGATACTTAACAAAGTTATCAATGTGTTCAAGGGCCTGAACATGCGCGTTCGCCACATCACACACATGAATATAGTCCCTGATGCAGGTACCGTCATGGGTTGAATAATCATTGCCGAAAACGGTCAGTACCTCGCGAATACCTTTGGCCGTTTGAGTAATATAAGGTAACAGGTTGGCGGGTATGCCCTTTCCCAACTCACCAATCATAGCGCCAGGGTGCGCTCCAACAGGATTGAAATAACGGAGTAAAATGGACCTTAACCATTTGTTTGCAGCAGTAAAATCGGTAATTATTTGTTCACAAATAACTTTTGTGTTACCATAAGGCGATTCGGCCTTACCCGATGGAGTTTGTTCCGTAACGGGAATTTTTTCAGGACTGCCATAAACGGTGCAGGACGATGAAAATATAAAATCGCTAACCCTGAACTTTTCACACATTTTTAACATCACAAGCAATGAATTGATGTTGTTGCTGTAATATTTAAGAGGGAATTCAACGCTTTCACCAACCGCTTTATAGGCAGCAAAGTGAATAATTCCGCAAAAATTTTCATTACCAAAAAGTTCTTCCATTTTGTGTTCATCACAGCAGTTAGCCTGGTGAAAAGCGATTTTACGCCCTGTTATTTTTTCCAGGTTCGCATGTATGAAAGCTTCTGAATTCTCAAGTGTGTCAACTATAACCGGATCATAACCGTTTTCAACCAATGAAACCACTGTATGCGAACCGATGTATCCGCATCCCCCGGTGACCAGTATTTTCTTATTTTTTGACAACCGGATTAATTTTTAAATATTGAATTTTTAAATTTAAATACGCCTATTCTACAATTGTCATTTCTTTAATCAGGTTGGTAGCTCCGGCAAATTTTTCTACAATAAACAGGGTATAGCGTATGTCAACCGAAATGGTGCGTTGCAATTGCGGTTCAAATGCTATATCCCCGCTCATTGCTTCCCAATTTCCATCAAAAGCGGTTCCAATCAATTCACCATTTGCGTTTATTACCGGGCTTCCTGAGTTCCCTCCGGTAATATCTGTATTGGACAAAAAGGCCACGGGTAATGTGCCATTGGTACCGTAACGGCCGTAATCTTTTTTCTGGTAAAGTTCTTTGAGTTTTGCCGGAACAATGAATTCTTCGTTTTTCGGGTCTTCTTTTTGCATGATGCCTTCAATGGTCGATATATA
>DASPJQ010000347.1:0-3646 GCA_035628535.1 Flavobacteriales bacterium
CGGTACCACGGGCGCAGGTTTGATATGAACGGTAAATTCAAACACATGCCCGAGTTCGACAGTGTGGATTGTTTTCCTTCAGAAAAAGATGATTTGCCAAAAATCGCTTTTGGTAACTGGGATAAATTCCTGTTTGCTTCCATACGTCCTTCCGTAATACTTGATGAAGTGTTATCAGAAATGAAAAAACGAGTTGGATTTTTACCGTTAAGCCAATTTAAACGTGATGCAACCCGCTCACGCGATTACCTGGTAAAAGCACACTGGGCTTTATATTGTGAAAATTATCTTGAAGGTTTTCATATTCCGTTTATTCATTCAGCGTTAAATGCCGTTATTGATTACAATTCATACCGAACTGAATTGTTCCGCTATTCAAACTTGCAGGTAGCCGAATCAAAAGGCGGTGAAGACGTTTTTGATTTACCGAAAGATTCACCCGATTACGGGAAACAAATTTCGGCTTATTACTTTTGGGTATTTCCCAATATGATGTTTAATTTTTATCCCTGGGGTTTGTCAATCAACATCATTAAACCAATGAACCCGCAGCTCACCAAAATTTCGTTTTTGACGTATGTATACGATGAAACAAAGCTGGACAGGGGAGCCGGAGCCATGTTGGACAAGGTTGAGCGCGAGGACGAGGCCATTGTTGAAAGTGTGCAAAAAGGAATCAATTCACGTTTTTACAGCAGCGGAAGGTACTCGCCTAAAAGGGAAACCGGGACGCATCATTTTCATAGGCTTTTGGCAGAGTTTATGAATGGTTAAAGAGAACACGATATTTTAAACAACGCTATTTATTTGGAGAAGTATTTCTTAAAACTAACAGGCAGATACAATTTACAGCTCCGGGATTGCTTGCCCATTAAAAATCAGTTTTTAACCAACGGTCTGAAAACCTGTTTATCGGTAGCAATTAGTTTCACAGCGTAGATACCTGGAGGCAATGTTTGTATATCAATAATTTCACGGTGAATGCTGTTGGTTGATTGCTGTACCGGTTGTGACATTACAACCTGTCCGCTCATGTTTACGATTTCAATGTTGGTTAACTGAATCTCATTGTCGGCATACACAACATGCACCGTTTCACGGGCAGGATTTGGATAAACCGAAAGGCTAATATTTTTTTCTTTGTTTTCGGCAATGGCATTGGCGTACGCAGCATATACACAAATGTCAAATGTCAGATCAATGCCGCTGCTGAAAGGAGCAAACCAAAAATCACTGTCAAATATGCGCAGGTAGTACATCTCACCAGGTGTAAGACTTCCAATCACAACTGAGTCAACCCCTGATGTTGTTTGACTCCCGCAATCAAGCATGGGAAAACCAAATGCGTTTTCATACACTTCAATTACGAGGTCCGACATGCCGACAGCCCTGACGGTAGCCTGGGTATCGGTAGCAATAAACGTATACCAAACATCATCATCGGCAATGCCGTAACATGTCGGGAACCCGTAAAGAGACTCAGTTGCGCCAAGCAAGGTGCCGCTTGTTGTGGTACATGAAATGCCCACGCTCAACATCGGTGAAGTTATATAATTATCATTGGAAGGGGGCAATAATAAGGTTATAGTCATCAAGGTGTCATCACCCGGATCAACGTAAAATCCCATATAATATGTTGTGCCTGGGTTAAGCCCGCCCGAGCCTATGGCCGACATGCTTCCTCCGCAGCAAGAACTTCCTGCTGAAACCTGGGTTGTATCACTTACATGGTCAATCCACGTGGATTCATAAAGTGTTCCCGTAAACGTAGATTGATCATAAACCAGGGTGAATGCTTCGCCTGGCACGGTAAATTTTACAAAAATATCGCCACCCGTTCCACCGTTCCATGCTGCTGCATCGGTACTGGGCGTTGCCCCATTGAAATGCAAAGTAAACGGAACTCCCGAAACAAGGGTTGATGCGGTAGTGGGTTCGTCATTCGAGGGTTGTGCAAAGCAATGGCTTGCAATAACAGACATTGCAAAAACGGGCAACAGTTTTATCATAGATAGCTATTTATAAGTTCCGTTAGGATGTACGAAAAACGGAGTTTTATTGGATTTAAGCAACGGCAAAACAAACGGAAGGATAGCAGGCTTGTGAAATTTTTAACTGCAGATTAATTGCTGTATCGTTTTTGGCGGGTTTTGAATAACCTGAATGCTATTGCAGTATCAATAAATTTTTATCACATCGCCATCATTGACCACATAGCTGTTTTTAAAAACCTCGCGCGCTTCTTTCACAAATTCTTCAAATTTGTTGTACCGTACCGAGAAATGGCCCATGTACAGTTTTTTTACACTTGCTTCAAGGGCCACTTTGGCCGCTTGTTTGGCTGTAGAGTGGAATGTTTTTTTGGCACGGTCAAGCAGGTCTTCCAGGAAAGTGCTTTCGTGGTATAGCACATCAACGCCTTTTACAGCTTCAATTACTTTTTTGCTGTAGCACGTGTCGGCCGAAAAGGCATATGAATACACTTTTTCTTTTGGCAGCGTAAGCAATTTGTTTTTGATTGTTTTCCCCGCGGGGGTTACAAAATCATCGCCTTTTTTGATACCGGCCATTTTTGCAACAGGTATTTTATAGTCTTTTAATGCCTGTTTGTCCAGCCTGAGCTCTCGTTCTTTTTCCTCGAATAAAAAACCGCAACAGGGTATGCGGTGTTTGGTCGGAAAAGAATAAATGCGTATGTAGTTATTTTCGTGTATCAATTCTTTTTTATCGTAATTAAGCGCCTTGAAGTGCATTTTGAAATTCAGGCGCGTGCCGGAAACTCTCAGGTGTTGGTCAATAATTGTTTTAAGCTCGCTGTTCCCATAAACGGTAAGGTCGGTCTTGCGGCCCAACAGGTTCATGCTGGAAATAAAACCGATCAATCCCAAATAATGGTCGCCATGCAGGTGTGAAATAAAAATATGGTTGATTTTGCTGTACGGTACCTTAAACCTGCGCATTTGTATTTGGGTTCCTTCGCCACAATCAAGCAGGAAATAATTTTCGCGCAGGTTTACCAGTTGCGCGGTTGAATGGCGTTCCAGTGTGGGAATGGAGGAGCCGGACCCCAATATAGTGATTTCGAATTTCATTGGTTCTGTTTAAAGATAGCATTAAAAATGAAATGTGAAGCAGGCTATTTTTTTGGTTTTGGCAAAAGTTCCAGCCGGGAGGCGCCTGTGATTAGCATAAAGTTAATGGAAGGCAAGGCATGTTTATTGAGGCTTTGTTGGATAACGTAACAGCGACAGCCGATCTGGCGCATGGCTTTGTCATTCACAGCACGGTGGTAATTCCGCAAAATATTTTCTTTGAAAAACTTTTTTACAAACTGTTCATACGTGAATAACTTTATAGGCTCAAAAATAAAACCCTCTTTCAATTGTTTTTTAGTGGGTTTAAGACCGTAAAATAAATTCACGGGTCCACCGCCACCGTCAGGGTAATAAAAATAGTCACGGCCGCCTTTGGCATTTACCACCGGGGCCTGGTAAATAATAGCGGTAATAAGACCGTTATGGTAATTGAGTTTTTTTGCGGCTTTTTTTATTGGGCGATTTAAACGCACCTTATTGGAGCCCGTATTTATAAATGCGCTCCGGTTAAAATAATTCAGGTAATTCTGAGCGAGTGCGTCCAGTTTTTT
>DASPJQ010000348.1:0-1629 GCA_035628535.1 Flavobacteriales bacterium
GATGAAAAAACCATGAAGGACGAGGAAGTGGATGCCCTTATGCAAAAAGTAATGAAAAACATAACCGAAAAAACAGGGGCTGTTTTGCGTTAATTGAATGGAGAAGAAGTATAAACCGAAAGTTACCGGAAAAGGCTGGGCCTATTTTATTTGCTATTTCTGGTTTACGCCTTTTTTGTGGAGTTATTGGAAACGCAGGGAATTTCACGGACTGGAAAACGTTCCGAAGGACAAGCCCGTTTTCCTGACCCCCAACCACATTAACGCCCTCATTGAACCGTTGGGCCTGTCGCCAATTGTAAAACTCCGTATGCTTACCTTCTTATTGCGTGCAGGGGCCTTCAAAAAAAAATCGGTCAACAAAATTTTTTACCAGCTTAACATGCTGCCTATTTACAGGCAACTTGACGGGAATGACCAGTTGGATAAAAACAATGAAGTGTATCAGAACTGTGTGTGGCTGCTGGAAAAAAAACGTCCTATTTTAATTTTTCCCGAAGGTTCGCACAGCCTTGTTAAACGGCTGCGGCCCTTCAAAAAAGGACTGCTTCGTTTTGCTTTTGGTGCTGAAGACAAGAATGGTTTTTCACTGGATGTTCATCTTGTCCCAATTGGTATAAGTTATAATGACCTGTATAACTTCGGAGGCGATAAGCTTATTAACATTGGGAAACCGTTGCGGCTGGCCGACTATAAAGCGTTGTATGAAACCAACCCGGCACGGGCTATGAATGAGCTTAAACGTGATTTGGAAAAAGCGGTTGGTGAGTTGATGGTGAATATAAGCAGCGATGACTATTACCATGAAATTGACGAATTGCGTTCCATAGCAATTAACCGGTACAGGCTGGTGCACAATTTAAAAACAAACCTGCTGCAGGAATTCAATTATGGCAAAAAAATAATTGCAGAAGCGGAAACCAGGCTTTTTGCTGATGAAAACATTGCCCCGGTATTGAAAGCGAAAATTAACCGGTACAATAAAATTATTTCAACACAAAAACTTCGTGACATGCTGGTTGACCCTTTGTATAAATTCATGAGCCCGGTTCTTTGGTGGCCTTTCCTGATACTTGTTTTTCCGCTATTCGCGGTTGGTTTTGCCATAAACTGGATCCCGTTTTACATGCCACGGTTCATTGCCAAAAAAACGGTGAAAGATCCTGCGTTTCAATCATCCATTTTGTGGCTTTCAAGCATGCTTTTATTTACCATTTTGTACCTGCTTATTTTTGTGCTCACCGGCCTTATAAGCGGTAGCTGGTTATGGGCCTATGCCGCGTTTGGAACAGGCGTGGTAACGGCCGCCATAACGCTGTTTTACAGGCGCAAATGGAACAAGTTTTTTGCAGAAAGGCGCTTTAGGAAATTTGCAGCAACGGCTGACGGAAAAGAAGCGCTTGTTTTGCGTAAAGAAATTCTTTCGTACGTAAACCATGTTGAGTAACATTGACGCACATTTAAAAAGTTCACCAGTGCAGGTGTACGAAATAAATGGTGTTGGTATTCATGTAAAGCGCGATGATCTTATTCATGCGGTAATTTCGGGAAACAAATGGCGCAAATTAAAATACCATCTGGTGAAGGCGGCCGAAGCCAAATGCAATACGTTGATCACGTTTGGCGGAC
>DASPJQ010000349.1:0-1083 GCA_035628535.1 Flavobacteriales bacterium
AGGCACTTATTTACAAACGGTTAAACCATAAATGACCAACTTTAAAAATGTTTAATTTAGCCCCTTATGGCATTAGATAAAAACCAAATTGCGCAGCGCATTGCAAAAGAAGTGAAAGACGGTTATTACGTTAACCTTGGAATTGGCATTCCAACGCTTGTTGCAAACTATATTCCCGAAGGCATGGATGTAATACTGCAATCGGAAAACGGTTTATTGGGTATTGGTCCTTTCCCCTTTGAAGGTGACGAGGACCCCGATTTAATCAATGCAGGCAAACAAACCATAACCACAGTTCCGGGATCAGCCTTTTTTGATTCGGCCATGAGTTTCGGTATGATTCGCGCTGGGAAGGTTGACCTGACCATACTGGGCGCTATGGAAGTGAGTGAAAAAGGTGATATTGCCAATTGGAAAATTCCCGGTAAAATGGTTAAGGGAATGGGTGGTGCCATGGACCTGGTTGCATCGGCTAAAAATATAATTGTTGCCATGCAGCATTGCAGTAAAGACGGTAAGAGCAAGCTTTTGAAAAAATGCGAGTTACCCATTACCGGTTTGCGTTGCGTAAAAAAAATAGTGAGCGACCTGGCCGTTATGGATGTCACCGATAAAGGTTTTGTATTGCTCGAACGCGCACCGGGCGTTTCGGTTGACTATATTAAGTCGGTTACCGAAGGAGCGTTAACGGTTCCTGGCGATGTGCCCGAAATGAATTTTAATTAATCAGCATGTTTCAGAATTCAGAAAACACCCCTATTTCTAAAATTGGGGAGTTTGGTTTGATTGACCAAATTTCAAAATCGTTTGAAGTAACGAATAAAAACGTGCTTAAGGGCATTGGTGACGATGCTGCCGTAATTGATTTGGGCAATGAAAGGGTTATGCTTGTTACAACTGACATGCTTACCGAGGGTGTTCATTTTGATATGGTTTATTCGCCATTGAAACATTTGGGATATAAAGCGGTTGCTGTAAATTTATCGGATATTTATGCCATGAACGGTAACCCCTCGCACATCACCGTTTCAATTGCGTTGAGCAGCAAATTTACACTTGAAGCCGTGGAAGAATTATATGCAG
>DASPJQ010000350.1:0-1759 GCA_035628535.1 Flavobacteriales bacterium
ACGCGCATGCCTCCACCTGAAAGCAGGGGTACAATTAAAATGTCTTTCGAGGCCATGTATTTTTTTGAGCTGCTTATACGGCCGTCAACAACCAGGTTAGGGTTATTCAACCTGTAATACCATTCAGGCATTTTTTTGCCGGCAATATGAAATTTAATGCCAGGGTATTTTTTAACAACCAGTGGCAATACGTGGTCAATAAACCAATCAATCCCTTCAACATTGGGCAACCAGTCCATTGAGCCCAGGTGAAACAAAACCGGCATATTGTTAACCGTTGGTGTATAAACCGAATCGCTGAAACCTACAGGAATTTCCATAACGGGTATATGTGGGGCTTTATAGTTGAAAAAGGCAGCATCCTCGGTAGTAAGGGCAATTATACCGTCAAGCTCGCGCACTACCTGGCATTCATAGGCCTTAAGGCGCCTGGTGGCAATTTTTAGAAACGTTTTCTTAAATGGGTTCTTAACACCCGTCAGGAATTTTTCCCAAATGCGGTGCTCGACATTCTGGGCGCGCAAAATAATTTTGGCATCGGTATACGCACGTATTGCTTCAATATACTGGCATAAATAAAGATGTTCGAGTACAACAACGTCAAAACGGTTGCGCAGCAATACTTTCATCAGTTTTTGTTCAAATGCGTGCGAGAAAAAACGTTCGGTAAAATAAGATTCTTTTTTCAGCAGGTTAAGCAGCGCCCGTCCAGGTTTTATGCGCGTATCAGTATAAACCCACTCAAAACGCGTGTCGCGTTGGAAATCGGTGTAAACACCTGCGGTTTCAACCCAGTCTTTGGGTGTGTTCATGGCCAATGTTTTTACGTTCATGCCCGCCTCCAGCATGGTATTGGCCGAATTAAAAATGGAGTAAGATCCGCCATCGTGTTGCGGAAAAGGTACTTTGTAAGCGAGTTGAAGGACTTTCATATAAATAAATTAAGTAGATGTTTTAAGTTTTCATTCTTAGCCAGGGGAACAATTTGATTGAGCGATTTGATTTTTGAGCAATGCCGGGACAAAATTACCGCCTTGATTCTACCTTCAATATCAAATTGCCTGAGAATGGCGTTTGTGCCGTCAGTTGAACCGTCCCAAACAACAATTATTTCAGAACCTTCAATCCATTCATCCTCATGCAAAAAAGTGTCACTGCGTTGTTTGACATGTTTCTCCTCATTGTAGCAACTTATAAGAATGTTCACCGGTTGTTCAAACCAATGACTTTTTTTAACAGGTAATTTAAAAAGCGTAAACCGCAGCCATGTGTAAACCGGATAGCTTATAAGCAATAGACCGGGCATGCACGCTATGATGAAAACAGCCGTCATACATTGGCCGCTTTAAACGGCTTTAAGTTCAGTTGAAGGTTGAGTTTTCCAGCCAGGTAATTGGCTGTGGACCGTGCTTTTTTATTGAGCACCGCCAACGGATTTCCATTAATTACACGCTCAAACTCCACGATGTTTGTATGGTATTTTACCGACCAGCGGTGAAAAACATAGCCATCACTTGTAGTATTGTAGCTAAAACGCGTGGTATAGGTGGCTGTATATCCCGCAAGTTTTGCAGCAAACTGGCACGAACGGTTATAACGTCCGAAAGGAAAGGCAAGCAACAACACGGGTTTTGAAATTTCCTGTTCAATTATGGCGCGTGATTTCGCCATTTCATAAAAACGGTCTTCGGTACCAAAACCTGTCATGGATGCATGCGTGAGGCCATGCGAGCCAATGGTGAAACCACCTGCTGAAATT
>DASPJQ010000351.1:0-3899 GCA_035628535.1 Flavobacteriales bacterium
ATGGTAGCTATCCATCCTTTGGGATAATAAATTTCTGAAAATACGGCCAGCCCATTGGTACTGGTAACGGCTTTGTATTTCAGATAGTTGGGTTTTTCTACAATAAGCTTAATGGAAGCGGTACTGTCAACACCTGTTTCAGGTATTTTAAATTTGGAACCGTCCACCACCGCAATGGTTTTGGTGTCAATGTTACAGGCTTTCTTTAATTCTTCGGTTGGTGATTTAACTTCTGCCACTTTTTGTACAAACCAGGCGTTACCGTTAACCTGGTTATTGGGCAATACTGCATTGGGCTTATCGCCAAAAACCAGGTATTTTACATTCAGCATATTTGCCGCCTGGAAACCAGCCAGGTCAATTTTACCCTGGTTGGCTTTGACCGAAAATTCCTGTGCCTGTTTTGAAAAACACGAGTCGAAAAAATCCTGGTAACGTTTCATTTTTGCACCATGGTAACCGCCAATATTATCATGGAAATAAGAGGCGCGCGCATCGGTGCCAAAAGGTTCGTTAAACGCAAACACACGGTAGGAGGTGGTATCTTTTAAAATGGCCATATCGGCCAGGTTCATGGTCAGGAAGGTCTGTTCCTCGGGTAATTTAAAACTTTCATCCTTAAAATACCTTTTGTTAACGGTGGCCAGGTCAATACTTACTAACGCCACCAGAACTAACGCAGCTCCCGGTACCGTAATTTTTTTGTGTAACTCAAAATACAAAACAGCAAAACCCAACGCGATAAAGGCCAGCGAACGTGCTGCATCTATCCTGAACAGGGAAATACGGTCTTCGGCCAGGGCGCTTTTGTACCACCCGGGTAAATCGCCCGCACCGGGGCCGGTTTTAACAAAGCTCCCAATGCCCGCAAAAATCAGGAACAGGAAGCAAATACCGCCAACAACGCCTAAAGCAATCAACAGTTTTTTCTTAATCGTTTTATTAAAATCAGACGACCATAATTTCTCCACGCCCAGTAATCCGAGTAAAGGCATGGCAAATAAAATAATAATCAGCGCAAAATTGAACGAACGGAATTTGTTGAAACCCGGTAAATGGTCAAACAGGAAATAATTAAAAGACGGAAAGCTATCGCCCCAGCTAATCATGATGCTGAGCAGGCACAATGGCAACAGCCAAATAACATATTTTTTTTCGGCAAATAACAGACCTACCACAAACAGGAAAATCACAATGGCACCGGCATAATATGCCCCACCGGTAAACGATTGTGGCCCCCAGTAAGCCGATGAATAAGCCGCCAGTTGGTTGAAGGTTTTGGCATCACCTTTTTCCATTAATGCTTTGTAGGTAGCACTGTTTTCATCCTGTACAAAATAATTGCTGCTGCTGCCCCCGTAAAACGAAGGTATTAACAAGGTCAAAGGTTCATAAATACCGTATTTGTACTGGAAAGCATAATCTTTGGTCAAACCACTGCCGGTTGTCGTGGCACCCGACTTAACCAATTCCGAGGGGCCACGAATGGAATATTTGGTATACTCGGTAATGGCCCAGAGCTGCCCAAAAAAACTTCCTATTCCGATGCATGCAGCCAGTATAAGCACTGAAAGTCCTTTTAAATAGTCACCCAATTTTTTTTGCATAATGGCTTCCACCAGTTTTACCAGTCCAAATATCACAGCAACTATAGCCAGGTAATAGGTGATTTGTAAGTGATTTTCTCGCAACTGCAAGGCCATGCCCATAGCAGATACGCCAAATCCCAGTATTTTGCGGTTGGCAAATACCAGTTGCATGCCTGCAATGATTAACGGCATAAAAGCAATGGCACCAATACGCCCGTTGTGCCCTGCACTCAGGCCAAGTATCATATACGATGAAAGCCCAAAAGCAAGTGCTCCTGCAATGGCCAGGTAAGATCGCACGCCAAATGCCAGGAGCATTATATAATAACACAAAAACGCCAGGTAAATGTTGCAATAAGGATGTGTGAGTCCCAGGCTTAATACAAATTTGGTATAACTTACCGGTTGATTGTCCCATTGTACATTCACCAGGTAAAGCGGCATTCCACCAAACATGGATTTACTCCACAAAGGTTCCTGGCCTGTTGCTTCTCTGTATTCCATGGCTGAATGTGATGAAGCCAGGTACTGTTGGATATCATGTTGCTCAAGGGTTTTGTCTTCAAAGAAAACAGGACTGAAAAAAGCAACGGTTACCACCAGAAAAATCCCAATGGCAATCACGTGTGGCAAAATGTGTTTTACAAAATCTATTTTTTTCATGGCTGTATAAGGAATGCCCGGGTGTTAAAATGACTGGTAGGTTATATTGATTTTCTTTTATTGCTAAGTAACAAAATAAAACCGCTAATTTTTTATGAATCCCCATGCACTTATAAAGAAAACCTGTAAAAGCTCTAATTATCACCGGTTTAATAGGGCTGCTATTTTTTTAGCACGTTTGTATAAATCAATGTTGCCATGCTGTTTGAGGAAAGACCAAGGTTTAGTTAAACTGTTATTTCCGGTAAAAACCGGCTCATGCGGTGCACGTTTTCACTGGCATAATCAAATTCGTTACTTACCTTATTGGTGAAGGTTTTTGTTTTGAAATTACGGTCTTAAGCCCCGAAATATTTGATGATTGCGCAAAAGAATTGTTAAAAATTAAAACGTTTTACCATTTTTAATGGTTATCAGGCTGCAATTGGTATCTTTGAATATATTTAACATGAAACCCCTTGTCATTTTATTTTCCCTTTTTTTTGCAAGCGTACATGTAAATGCTCAATCGGGTAAATGGATTGTTGGTGTTTCAGAACGGGCAACATCGTCCACATCGGCATTCAATACTTATGGCACAAACATTCTTAATTTCTGGCAAATAGATTTTACTTCGGGTACACCCGTAGTCACGCAACGGGTAATGGGAAGTTCTATTACGTCAACCCTCTCAATTGGTACCAACGAGCCCATTCACAACGCTATTGGCCCTGATGGTAATGTTGCCTTTTATGTTTTTGCAAATGCGCGCTACCCGTATAATGCCGGTACGCCAGCTATTACGCACGGAGATGATTATCTTTTTGTTGCATATGACTCCACAACAGGAAAAGATGAAGTTTTTGCAACCGTAAGCCTTTCGTCAGGAGGTGCTGCCAGTGTAAAGAACGTTGAAATTGTACCTTTTGAAGCAAACCCCAATAAGTATTTTGTTATTTATAAAACAGCTTGCGTTAACTACCAGTCGCCATTGTTTGGTCGGGTGGTATTTCAGCATTTGTAAATGCCATTACCGTTTCACCTGTTGTTCATACAACGTATATGGTCCAAATTACAAATGGCCCCTGCATTGATGCCGATACAATAACTGTTTTGGTAGGATCGTATGCGGCATCGGCTATTGAAGCAAATTACAATAAACGTACCGGATACTATGAATTTGCATCGGCTCCTGCCATTAATTATACCTGGGATTTTGGTGACGGGTTTACTTCAAATGTACAAAATCCCTTACACTTGTACACTGTTGCCGGTGCTACCTACACGGTTGAACTTGTAACAAATATTGGCTATCCCTGTGCTGATACTGCACAATATTCACTGGTAACTCAGGAAATGATTTATTCAAGTAGTCCTGTTGTTCCGAATATTTTTACACCTAATGGCGATGGCGTAAATGATTTTTTCGGTGAATTTGCTTATTTATGCGATTATGATGAAATTGTTGTTTATGACCGTTGGGGTATTCGGGTATTTGAGAGCAACAATATACAAATCATGCGATGGGACGGTAAATTTAAAGGAAATGAAGTTGTCCAGGGTGTATACTACTATATCATTAAAGGCGATAAGGTGCCTGACTTAACCGGTCATATTACTATTTCCCGTTAGCTTTTCTGTTATACGTTCTTTTCAGTGTTTAAACTT
>DASPJQ010000352.1:0-3340 GCA_035628535.1 Flavobacteriales bacterium
CAAAATTAGCCGAGCTTACTCATATGGGGATTCCGGTTCATGTATTTACAGGTAACCATGATATGTGGATGTTTGATTACCTGGAAAAGGAGCTTGGCGTAAAAATTTACCGCGAACCAATTACCCGCGAATTTAACGGGAAGATTTTTTTTATAGGCCATGGCGATGGGTTGGGTCCCGGTGACCGCGGCTATAAATTCATTAAAAGCATTTTTCGCAGCAAATTTTGCCAATGGTTGTATGCACGGTTTCACCCGAATTTCGGTATATGGCTTGCTACTTATTTTTCGCAAAAAGGTGTTGGTAAAAAAGAACGCGAAAACGAGTACATGGGTGATGACAAAGAATACCTGGTCTTATTCTGCCACGAGTACATAAAAAACCATAAAGTGGATTATTTTATTTTCGGCCACCGGCATTTGCCGCTGCAAAAGCAAATTCAAAACGCAGTTTATATCAACCTTGGCGATTGGATCAAGTACAATTCCTACGCGGTTTTTGACGGTAATAAACTTGAATTAAACTATTACGGCAAATAGCTGTATAGACGCATTTGTGCAGCATTAAACTAATTAAAAATCAAGGGATAACACTAGCGGTTACCAGGTTATTTTAAATGGTAAAATAACACTTTTGTCCATTTTTTCATCAAACCCCGAACCTTTGTTTATATTTGTGTCAAACCTCTGAATGATGAAACACGCACTACCCATTTTACTCATTTGTTTTAGTTGTTTTAAATCAAATGCACAGGATATGCTGGGCTTCATGAACAGCAATTATGCCGGTGTTACCGGTTTATACCTGCAACCAGCATCAATTGTTGACAGCCGTTTCAGGACCGACATCAGTCTTTTTGGTGTTAGTGTGAATGCTTACAACAACTACATTGGCCTGAAACCCGATGCACTGATTCGTGACGGTGGTTTGTTCAAAGGTCCGTATCCCGCATTTGCCGATACCGCCTTTCAGGATAAATACCTGTATGAACGCAGCAATAACATCAATAAATCGGTTTTTGTTTCGCAACAGGTCACCTTGCCTGCTTTTTCAATGAATTTTGGTAAACACCATAACCGTTCAATGGCCTTTAGCTGGAGGGTGCGCAATTACGTAAACATTGACGGTGTTGAACCTGAATTGGCCAAATTGATCTACAACGAACTTAATTATCCGCAGTTTTTTACGCGCCTGCAAAATGAGCGCCTGTCGGTTCAGCAAATGACCTGGGGCGAATATGGCATTACATACGGCCAGGTTATTAAAGACAATGGCAAGCATTTTATGAAAGCAGCCGCAACGCTTAAAATACTGCAAGGGCTGGCGGCATCATACATGTATATTGAAAACCTGGATTACAATTTTACAACAGATAGCACAGTTTCTATTTTTTCAACCGATGTGAATTATGGGCATTCCACCAATTATGAATTTACAGGAGAGTCATTAAAATACAAATACATTTCAAATTTCTCGGTTGGTGGCGACCTTGGTTTTGTTTATGAATATCGTCCAAAATACCAGGACTACCGGTATGAAATGGACAATGAAAAAGACCTTGAAATGAAATACAAGAATGAGTACAAGTTAAAAGTTGGCGTTTCGGTTTTGGACATTGGCGGGTTAAAATTTGAAAAAGGGGCAAAAAGCAACGACTTTACTGCAAATGTAAATTTGTGGAACCTTAATCTTTTGCAGTTTGATTCAATTCCTGTGGAAGCCTTTGACGATACACTCATTGCACGTTTCGGTCAGAAACAAACCGAAAAAACATTTTTCATGAACCTGCCAACGGCATTGAGCCTCCAGGTTGATTATTGTTTGTATAAGGACTTTTACATCAATCACACAACCTATTATTCATTCCAGTTCAGGAAAAATGCCAACAAAGTGCATGACATTACTACGTTCAGCTTAACGCCACGCTGGGACCATAAATATTTTGGAATATTTCTACCGGTCAGTTATAACCTCATGGGTAATTTCGGTACCGGTTTTGGTTTCCGTATTGGTTTTTTGTACATGGGAACATCCAATGTTGGCCCTATATGGGCGGCCTTAACGCAAAAAGGCAAGCGTGATATTTACGGTGCCGACTTTGCCGTAGTGTTGAAACTGCCCATACTGGAGCGAAAACCAAAAGACAGGGACAACGATAAAATTTCCGATAAAAAAGATAAGTGCCCCGATGTGCCCGGGGTGTGGGAATTCATGGGTTGTTCTGATAAAGATGGCGACCATATTCAGGACACCGAAGATGCCTGCCCCGATGTTGCAGGTGTAATGGAGTTCAAAGGGTGTCCTGACCGTGATGGCGATAAGATTGTTGACCACGAAGACGCTTGTCCTGATGATGCCGGTTTGGCCGAGTTCAAAGGATGCCCTGATAAGGATGGTGATAAAGTTATTGATAAAGAAGACGAGTGTCCCGATGTAGCAGGACTTGCAGCGTTCAAGGGATGTCCTGATAAGGACGGTGACGGCTTGCAGGATTCAAAAGACGATTGTCCTGATGAGTACGGCTTCGTAAGCATGAACGGTTGTCCTGATAAGGACGGTGATGGTTTGCCTGATAAACAAGACCGTTGTCCTGAAAAACCGGGCCCTATCAAAAACCTCGGGTGTCCTGAGCTGAAGCTGCAATTGCTGACTTCAAACCTTACCTTGCTGGAGGAGGTGAGCATGGAAGATGGAAAATTCAACTTCAGCCAATGCGTAGAGAAAGCAAAAGCCTTATTTAAAATTTTTGGAGAAGGGTCTGACACGGTAAGAAAAGTGTTGATCACTTGCCCTGAACTGCGCGGCAAACATGCATACCTTGACAAAGACGGTTTGTTCCGCTTCCCGAAAGAAGTTGAAAAAGTTGAGCTCACTCCACAGGAAGAGGAGATTGTGAAAAAAGCATTTGACAACCTGGAATTTGCTACCGGTAAGGACATTATTAAAAAAGAATCGTATGCCTCATTGGACGAGCTTGCCGGCCTCATGGCCAAACATACCGGATGGAAACTGCGCATTGAAGGACATACCGACAATGTTGGTGTAAGGGCCAAAAATATGGTGCTGTCACAAAAGCGTGCCGAAGCGGTTAAGAAATACCTGAGCAAAAAAGGCATTGATGCGAAACGGTTTGAAGTGAAATGGTTTGGACCCGATAAGCCGCTTGTACCAAATGACAGTGAAGCCAATCGCCAGAAAAACCGCAGGGTGGAAATGACAATAATGGAATAATGAGCTGAGTTGGACAATAAGCCGATGAGCTAATTGAAAACAATTCAGTTTTAAATAAATTTAAAGGAATTTTGGTGAAAGCCCGAGTTCCTTTTTTTAGCACGCTGAA
>DASPJQ010000353.1:0-4974 GCA_035628535.1 Flavobacteriales bacterium
ACACCCACATATTCTTCATTCAATATACTTACCTTTATAGGGAAAATGCATCTGAAACGGCTTCAAATACTCAATTTCAAGAACCTGCCGGAAGAGGAATTTGGGTTTATTCCGGGGGTTAACCTGCTTTTGGGCCATAACGGGCAGGGTAAAACCAATGTGCTGGACGCCATCCATTACCTGTCACTGTGCAAAAGTTGTTTTAACCCCATTGATTCCCAAAATATTATGCATAACGAAGCTTTTTTTGTCATACAGGGCGAATTTGAGCATGATACGGCCGTAACCGAAATTTACTGTGGTCAAAAGCGGGGGCAGAAAAAAATCTTTAAAAAAAACAAAAAAGAGTATGAGAAGCTTGCCGATCACATTGGCATGTTTCCATTGGTCATTGTCTCTCCGGCTGACAGCGACCTGGTAAATGAAGGCAGCGTTACGCGCAGGAAGTTTATTGACTCCATTATCTCGCAATTTGACAAACAATACCTTGAATATTTGATTGCATACAACAAGGTGCTGGAGCAACGCAACAGTTTGTTCAGGTTTGGAAAAGGGAAAACTGTAAACACCGACCTGGTAGAAGTGTATAACCAGCAATTGTCGCCCCTGGGACAAAAAATTTACGAGAAACGCAAGCAGTTCATTGCCGATTTTACGCCCTGGTTCAACACGTATTTTTCAGGCTTGAGCAATGCGCAAAATGAAACCGTAACCCTGCATTACCAAAGCAAATTGCACGACAGTACGCTGGAACATTTATTGCAGATGAGTTTTGACCAGGACCGCTTTTTGGAATATACCACCTGCGGTATTCATAAAGACGATATTGAATTAAAGCTGAATGGTTATGCTGTAAAAAAATACGGTTCACAGGGCCAACAAAAATCGTTTGTAATTGCGTTGAAACTTGCACAACATGCTTTCATCAAACACGTAAAGGGATTTTCACCGTTGCTGCTGCTTGACGATATTTTTGACAAACTGGATGCAAACCGGGTACGGTATTTACTGAAACTGGTAACTGAAAAAGACTTTGGCCAAGTATTTATTACCGATACCGATCTGGAGAAAACACCACTGTTACTGGCGCAGCAGGGAACAGAAGCCAATGTAGTGCGGATTGAACAGGGAAGAAAAATGGAAGTAAATAAAACCGCAATAGATGTTAAATAATGAAATATATGATTTTACAGTCCATTATTTTGAAACGAATTCTGTTAGCTATCGGGAACAACAACACCATAAAGTTAAAATCATGATGGAGTTAAACATATTGGTTTTAAAGCAGCATTAAGATATTTCATTATTTGAAATTTCATTAATTAAAAATATTCATTAATGACCAAAAGAAAATCAAATGAAATGCCCATTAAAGAGGCCATTGACCGCCTGCTGAAAGTATATAAGCTGGACCATAAAATGGTTGAGTTGGATGCTGTAAAATGCTGGGAGGAAATGATGGGCGCAGCCATTGCCAAACGCACGCGCGAAATTTTTATCGCCAATAAAGTTTTATATTTGAAATTGAATTCGGCACCGCTTAAAGAAGAGTTGCTCATGAGTAAATCACTCATCGTTCAACGGCTCAATGAGCGCATGGGAAAGGAAGTAATAACAGATGTGTTTTTTAAGTGACATACGTTTTCAATGAATGTTCTCAATAATTTTCTTTTCAGTTGCCAATCCACGAAAGTAAGGAACAGGCCGATGCGAATACGCAACTTTTAGTGAAACAACATTGTCGGCAGCCGCTCTTTTAAGCAATTCAAAGGCATTTTCTTCGGCATTTATAAACTCTTTCAAGGAATCGCTTACCTGCAAATTATATTCCCACTCACCGGTTTTTAATCCCTTGGTCATTCTTCCTTTTGAAATCACCAACCCATTTTCGTACCAAGAGCAAAAATCTCCATTTATAATGTGGTTTACATAATTAAATTCCAGGTGTTTTTCTCCGTTTTCGTACCAGGTAAACTGCTTTCCTTCCATCCAGCCCCCGCTAAAATTCCGGTCTGCTATCAATTTCCCATTGCTGGCATAAGAGAGCCACTTTCCGTCTTTTTTTCCTGTTATAAAACTTCCTTTTTCCTTCAATTTACCATTTTTATACCATGCCGTAAAACTTCCATTTAAAACACCTGGTCTAAATTCACATTCCAGTTTTTTTGAACCGTCTTGAAAAAACCATGTCATTTTCCCATCAAAAAAGCCGGCCGTTTGTTTACCTGAAATGTACTCGCTACCGTCTACAGAAATTTTAAACTCGCCTGAATATGGCAGCTTCTTGTATCGTAAACGGTCTTTGAGTAATTCAATCATGAAAAGCGCCTCCAGTTCGGTACGGTCATTGTAATAATGGTTGTGTGCATATCTTTTAAAGTTGCAATACCAGGAATCGGAAAGCAGCTCATAGTTGAGCAATGTGGCATCATAGTAGTGCTGCCGAAAGTATAAATCAAAGTTGTGGCAATCCTGCAATAACCCCCAAATTTGATAGTTTTCAATAAGCCATTTGACCTCTGGATAGTACAACCAATAAGTAACCGATTTTTTTCCACTAACAAGACCCAGGCCAATGATATGGGAATTAAATGTGCCTGTTTTTTTATCATAATTCCAATCTATTTTCAATTGTAGCTTATCAACATCATTTTTTTTAAGGCCGGCCTGAACACCGCTATCAAGTCTATTAAAAAAACCATCGTCAGCATATGCGCTAACGCGCCTTTGGCTATATGGTTTATCAATTTCCTTCAATAATGAATCAATTAACGATACCTGATACCTGACTTCCTTCTTGAATTCATATTTTCCGTCTTTCTGATCTTCAAAATGACCGTAGAGAATATATTTATCCAGGTAACCATTGGCCGAATCTTTCAAATTAATAGCATACCATGCCCTTAAAACCCAGTTTTCGTCTTCCGACATTAAAAATTCGTAAGGTGCCTCGGTAAAAAAATAATTACGGCTAATGTCTGTACTTTTTTTCCTGTTTATTTCTTTTATTTTGTAATATTCAGCTTCAAATTCTTTCAGAATATAGTAAGCGGGCATATCATTCATTACGGGGTATGTTTCAGAAACGCGAAATGCGTCAAGAACCGACTGGGATTTTACGGTTGAAGAAAATGCAATTAAGAGAATGGCTATTTTAGTGCGCGGGTGTATCACAATTTTCTCTTCACCAGCATACGGTTCCCCTGTAACTGGAATGTCCAGTTATCGCCAAAAATTGTTTTTAAATACCGTTTATACAGGAGTAAACGTTGCGTAGGCATTTCGGAGTTTTCATCTTCCTTGGGCTCACCCGTAAATTCAACCGTGTGTAAATTGGGGTGCTCGCGCAAATAAATTTTTACTACTTCAACCATGGTTGACATGACTTTGAACACCTCACCACGGTTGGTTACCGAATATTCTTCGCCCCCAAATTCATCGTTCAAAACGCCAAATGCAACGGTTGCGTGCAAAATATTGTCTTTCTTGCGGGCAAAACGTACTTCGTATTCAAGTCCGCTATCGGTAGTGAACAGGTATGTACCGCCTGATACAATAGCCGGAGGCGTTATTTTGTATGGTTGAATTGGGGCCAAAAAATTAATGTAAGCCCTAAAGTACTATTTTTAACCAAACTAAGCGGAAACAAAAAATGGGGGTAATTGGAACCTGGTTCATCACGGCCCTGGCGGGCTTTCTTATTTCGGGTAATAATGTATTAGGTGCCATACTGGGTCTTGCGCTTGGGGTCATGTATACCACCGCTTTCAGCCAAAAACCTGTTATACTATCTCAAAATCAGCAAAGTCAGTCAACCGATTTTACACATGTTTTACTTATTCTTACAGCACACATCATGAAAGCCGATGGTAAACTCATGCGCAGTGAGCTTGATTTTATACGCAGTTTTTTTGAGCGCAGGCTGGGATATGAAAAAACCCAGGAACTCATGGTTCAGTTGCGTAATTTGCTGAATAACGACTTTGAAATTAACCAGGTATGCCGCAAAATACGCATGGGCATGATTTACCCCATGCGCCTTGAATTGTTGCATTTTTTATTTGGCATTGCCAGTGCCGATGGAGATGTAAATCCAAATGAATTAATTGAGCTTGAGCGTGTAAGTGCCTATATGGGCATAAGCATGCCCGATTATGAAGCCATTAAGGCCATGTTTCACAGGCGGCATGAGCCAAGCAACGCCTATACAATCCTTGAAGTTAGTCCCAATGCCAGTGATGATGATGTGAAAAAGGCCTATCGCAAAATGGCAGTTAAATTTCACCCTGACAAAGTTTCACATCTTGGAGAAGAATATCAAAGTGCTGCCAAGGAGAAATTTCAAAAGGTACAACAAGCTTACGAACATATTAAAAAAATACGGGGAATGCAGTAGATCAGAACAATTGGAAAGGTGAAAACAATTCTGAGCCTTTTTTGTCTTTATCATCTCCATTGCTGTTTGCCGATTTGCTGCCACAGGATGACAGGACACAAATGACAAATACGAGTATGGCTGCTTTTTTGATCATTGCTCCAACAAACCTATGAAAAAAAACGATTGAAGTTTTAACTCCGGTTGTTAATTTTCATAAGAAGCCATCTCAAATTCTTTGTAGTCTCTTTGTTTAAGGCTAAAAAGCATTTTTGAGATTGCCCCAAGTTAAAACGAACGTGGCAACAAAAACATCGCATTTTACACAGGCCCTGCTGGCGCCACTCCTGCTCTCACTGGTCATGTGGGTTATATACAAACTTGACGTGGTTTACCGCCTGCACTTATATGAATTTGGGGTTTTACCGCGAACGGCAGGAGGACTAATGGGTATTTTTACCACCCCCCTTATTCATGACACGCATAATTTCCTGCATGTTCTCGAAAATACGGTGGCATTGCTGTTTTTTGGAACACTGCTGTTTTATTTTTACCGGAAAATTGCCGGTCGTGTTGTTGTTTTCTCCTGGCTGTTTACG
>DASPJQ010000354.1:0-2349 GCA_035628535.1 Flavobacteriales bacterium
TGCTCATTTATAAATGAAAATCAAATTTTTCTGTTCATAACTTAATATACACTATGTATACTAAAAATATACATGATAATTAAAAAGTCCTACCTTTAATCCAACCTTGATCTTAATTGGATTATGTTGATGCGGTGGGCCGTTGCGGGTTTGCTGTAATGAACGAAAGGAGGTTTTAACGAAACAGAAGCCGATAAGAAAATACTTAAACATCGAGCAGGTCTTTTGGATGGACCTTCAGGTTTTTGGCAATGTTGTTGATTTGCGAAAGGCTGGTGTTAATGACACCGCGTTCAATGCGGCTAACCTGGCTTATTTCAATATCACAGTCGGCAGCCAGTTGCGCCTGCGAAATATTTCGCTGGAGACGTAGTTGGCGGACCCTTTTCCCCACCGCTTTAACAAACCTGTCATCTCTTAAATAGCGCACATACAATAATCAGTGCAAATTCTGTTTACATTGTAAGCAAATTTGCCTATATTTGATACCGTTTATGAACGGTGCAGGTATATTATTGACTTTAATGAAAGAGATAACCGGCTCACGTCCAAAACCTTTAACAGGTTTAAGGCTGTTTCACGCGGTTAATTCCGCCCCGGCACCCATTTATAACGGTTGTTACCCTAAAGTGGCAATTACCTCTTTCCCGTTTTCCTGGAGGTCAAGCAAAACGGAGCCTGAATTCAACAAAATCAATAACGACTTATCAATTGTTTAAAGTCTTTTTAAATATTGTTTTGTTTTGTCTGTTTTTAGTGCCATGTCGGGCACAGGTTAACCTTATACCAAACCCCGGATTTGAAATACTTGATTCCTGCTTTGGAACATATAGCACGCTAGGATTTGATGTATTCCAATGGTCGAATTGCATTGGTTGGTCCAATCCAACATATGCATCATCTGATTTGTGGTGTAAAGACCCGGTTTCAGGAATATGGGAACCACCACATATTGGAGGCGATTTCCAATATCCAAAAGAGGGAAATGCTATGGCAGGAATATTTGTCAACTTTATTGCCTATCCTAATTATCGGGAATATATTCAAAGTGAGCTGACATCTTCTCTTAAAGAAGGATACTTTTATCGGTTTGGTATATTTATTAATTCTTCCGGGACCACTAATTATACAAGTTGTTTTGGTGCATATTTTTCAAATACTGCGCTAAATCAACCTGGGTTAGAGAGTAGTTTACCCCTAATTCCACAAATTGAAAATGAGGATTCGAATTTTATTACTGACACATTGGGTTGGCAATTGTTTGAAGGAGTTTTCAAGGCAACCGGAGGCGAAAAATTTGTGACCATCGGATGCTTTGATGACAGTTCCAAAATCATATTGACCAATCCGCCAGATTCTGGGGGGATCTATTTCTTTTTGGATGAAATTTCGGTAAATGAACTTGATGCATTTTTACAGGTTCCAAATGTTTTTTCACCTAACGGAGATGGGATTAACGATGAATTTTTTCCGGAAATTGTTAATATTCAAAACTGGCATTGTAATGTGTTTAACAGGTGGGGGCAACTTATGGTTATTTTAGATGAAAACAACAAAACCTGGAACGGTAAAAATACTCGGAATGCATTGTGCAGCGAAGGCGTATATTATTATGTGTTCACGGGATATATAGAAAGAAAAGAAGAAAAACAAAGAGGCTTTATTCAGTTGGTGAGGTAAAACCAATTGAAAATGAAAACAAATAAAACCATTGCACTAACGTGCATTCTTATCCTATGGAATATTGCCAAAGCCCAGCAGGACCCAACTGGTCCCACGGTTTCGAACTCGTCAGGTACCTCTACTTTAGCAGGACATGCCTGGTATCGTGGTGGTAATTTTTCAGGAGGGGTGGGAGGATTCAAAAATATTTTCGGCACCATGTGGAATTCCCCCATCCACACTTATACCAACAGTGTACAACGCTCTAGTTTAAACGGTACACGAACAGCAGCAATCAACGGCTCAGTAGTAAACACCAACGGCTATATGGGTTTGGGTAACTTTTCTACCAACTCACCCTTGCCCAACAACATTACCGGCCCCTGGACCCTGCTGCATTTATACGGCCCCAACAATCACCTGACCGGTTTTTTTGGCAGCGGTTACCGCACCTGGATGCAAACGGGCATGAGCGTATATGAAAACAGCGACCATATATACATTGGCATGAAAGATGAAAAACCATTGACAGGAAGCAACAACTTTAGTGATGCTGTTATGGCCTGGGGCGATGATGAAGGCCTTGCCCCCGATGACATGCGTTTTATTTTTACAGCTGCCGCCCCTGCTGCAGGCTCATGCACCAATTGTCCCACCAATGCCACCGGTTTCAATGGCCGTGAAATC
>DASPJQ010000355.1:0-2846 GCA_035628535.1 Flavobacteriales bacterium
TCACCGGCTGTACAGGCATTTTCAATCAATAGATTTCCCCGGTGCGTGCATACGTTGCTTAAACAATGTACGGCATCGCTTTTATCGCGCACATACAGCAGCGGTTCATCCAAAAAACCAGGCAACATGAATTGGGGAAGCAATTGACCCGCAATACGCAAATCATCGGTGTCACCTGTAAATTGCCAGGTGCATGCAAATATTTTTTCTTTTGATTCCTCCCAATATTTTTCCAATGTATAAAAATCTGAATGAATCGTGTATGCTTTCGTGATATCCGGATCAACAAAAAAATTGCCCATAAGCTGCAAAAATAGCGTTTAACGTTTTTACTTTATTTGACATTAATCAATTTCATATACCACGCACCCACTTAATTGATAATTGACTGCTGTTTAAATCCTGATCCCTATGACACAAACGTCATCAACTTGTTCAAGTTCTCCTTTCCAATTATCAAACTCTTCTTTAAGTTTGTTTCTGAGTTCACGCATTTCAAGGTAAGCGTTATCAACCAATAATTTCTGGAGGTTAGCGTATTTAAATTTTTTTTCTTTCGGGCCTCCAAACTGATCGGCATAACCATCGGTATAAAAACACAATAAATCATCTTTTTGCGCCACTATTTCGTGCAGCGTAAACGAGTCGTTTTTCTCACCTTTGCCCACCGGCATTTTATCGGCAGCCAATTCAATAATTTCGCCTTTACGTATTAGCACGGGCCTGTTATTGGCCGAAGCATATGTTATTTTTCCATCCGAAAAACGAACCAGTGTAGCATCCATGCCGTCCTTACCGCCCTCCATGTTTTGAATAAGCCGTTCACGCACATGATTCAATACAAGGTGGGGATCCATAATGTTTTTTTCATTGATGGCTTCATTCAGGAATGATATGTTAAGAAGACTCATAAATGCACCGGGCACCCCATGACCGGTTGAATCACAAACAGCGAGGTAAAAATCAGCCAACGACCCTTCAGGTGCACTATTGTTTACTTTGGATCTCTGGCCCCTGGCTCGTTTTGTTGCCCAATAAAAATCACCGCTTACAATGTCCTTCGGTTGGAACAATACAAAATGCTGCGGCAGGTTTTCCTTCATGACCTGTTCATTTGCCAACAGCGTAAATTGTATCCTGCGGGCATAATTGATTGAGTCCATCACCTCTTTTTGTTTCTCCTCAATAATGTGTTTTTGCATTTCAACCTCAGCCGTACGGTCCTTTACTTTTTGTTCAAGGGTTTCATACGATTCCTGGAGCTGTTCAACCATTTTATTAAAATTTCTCGAAAGCTGCGCTATTTCATTGCGCCCTTCCACCTCAATACGCTCCTCAAGATGACCGCTGCTGATTACGGCCGTTTTATCAGAAAGCCGCTTGATAGGCCGAGTAATGGTTCGGGCCCGAAATGTTATAATGAGCAATAAAACCAATATGGCAACTACCGCCATAATGCCAAAGCGCCTTATGGACGTGTTCAGCAACTGGCGTTCGCGTGTATCGTCACTTTTAATGTATAAAACTATTCCGCTGAACATGCTTGTTTCATCCAGGTTGGCCGGTAAACCAATCAGGTCTTCATAAACTGTCCGGTTTTCTTCTTCCGTTATTACCCGTTGGTTTTTCCTGCTAAGCAATACCTCCTGCATTTTTTGCTGTATCACGGTGTCCTTAATTCCGTGAAATTTTTCACCCTTTACCTGCATGAAAATATGCACTTCATGAATGTCAGGATCCTTTTTGGATATTTGCTCAACCTTGCTGTGCAACATGTCAATCATGTTTTTAGCTTCGGGAGAAAGAAAACCCAATTCAAGCAGGTACAATTTATCGCGGGTTGGCTCAAAACTCCATTTTCTTATTTTACCCGTAACCTGCTCAGTGGAAAAACGGTCGCTTACATACATGTTTTTAGCCCATATTTTTTCGAAATATTCACGGTATCCGTCACTCCGTTTGTAAAAATCAAGGTGCAGGTCTTTGTGAAAGGTCGTATTCACGATCACACCATTGGTATCAATAAAGTAAATTGACTCAGTATTGGTGTCAAGGCCCATATCAAGCGAAAGTTTATAAAGGTCGGTAGTACGCGGGTCAAGTTTTTCAAATTTTTTAACCAGTGTAGCGCTCAATTCCCGCATGCGCGCCTCAAAATGCTTTTCATTCACTTTCATGGCATAATCATGCAATGCCACCAGGTCTTTTACCTCGGCTGTAATTTGATCAAAATGTTGTTGGACGCGTTCTTCAAGTTCAGCCTTGTTATACCGGTAGTTGGTATAAGAAAACAACAGGAGCACCAACACAACGGGAATGGTTATGTTCAGTAGTAATTGGCGAAGGATTGTTGTTTTGCGCATGTAGCCAAAACGGCTTATTTATTGTATTCAACCGCTTTTTTTAACACTTCGGTCAAACCTTCAACTTTCGTTCCCCCTGCCGTAGCAAAAAAGGGTTGTCCTCCGCCTCCACCGTTTATTTCCCTGGCCAGTTCTTTCACAATGTTGCCGGCATGCAGGTTCTTTGATTTAACAAGGTCTTCATGCACCAGTACATTGATTCCGGCTTTTCCCTCGCTCTCGTTTACCAATACCATAAATACATTGCTCACCTCGGCTTTTAACTGAAAGGCAATGTCTTTAATGCTGGCATTATCCAGATCGACCTTGCGGGCTACAAAATTGACCCCGTTCACGTTTTTAATCTCCTTCAACAGTTCTTTTTTAATCATGATCGCCTTTTCTTTATTAAAGGCATCAAGTTTTTTTTGCAGGGCGTGGTTGGTTTCAATCAGGTCATTAATGGCTTTAACGGGGTCCTTCGGATTTTTCAGGATATGGTTA
>DASPJQ010000356.1:0-2311 GCA_035628535.1 Flavobacteriales bacterium
TTATAACAAGCCGTTGTATCGGAACATGTGCCATTGGTAATGGCGCAGGCATATGATCCGTCAATGGCCGGTGTGAAACTTTGGTTGGTTGCCGTTGGAACAGGAGCAAAGCCATTGTTGCAGTCAAGCCATTGATACGTACTTCCTGTTGAATTTGCTGTAAGCGTTATACCTGTTTGTGTAACCGATACATCAATGGGTGTAATGTTTACGTTTTGCGTCTGGGTTGATGTATTTCCAAGCCCGTCATCATAGGTCCATGTTATCACAGTCAAACCGGGTGTTGTAATAGGAAACGTTGTTGTAGTGGTACCTGTAATGGCGCCTACACAGGCATCGGTTGCCGTTGGCGCTGTTGGTGTAGCTGTACATTCTGCATTAATATCTGGCAGGGTAGCCATGTCAGGTACAGGTGCCAAAATATCACCAATGTATATGTAAATGGTCATTACACTGTCAGCCCCGCATGAAGTAGGGATGGTATCCATGGCTATAGTTAAACCAGGCGTATTGTAGGTTGCGTTTCCGCTTGGTACGGTATAGGTTGAACAGGCATGTGCGAAAAATGATGAGCGTTTATCAGGACATGCATAATATTCAGCAGCTCCTGCATCGCGCATGCCATCGGTAATGGTTGCGTTTTGCGCATCTGTAACGTCAGCCGGGTTGCCATCATTAATAGCAGGGCTTCCGGCTTGCGGCATACGCGTGTAAGTATAGGAACCGTTGTCTTGTAAAGCAGTTAAATTAAGCGATGCCAGCGTTACACTTAAATTATCGGTCCCAACGGCCCCGGCATAACTGGCATCACCAATGTAATTGTATCCGCCTGAATTCAACATGGCGCCTGCGCCCCATATATCAAGGTTGGCTGGCGCTGTATTTCCGGTAACAATTGAACTGGTAATGGTAAATACAATGCTTGAACCCCAGCATTCAATTCCGCCTACACTGGCCGAGGTATTGCCAACTACGGTGCAATTGGTTAAATTCAACACCACAGCCGACCCCCAGTCATAAATAGCACCGCCTTGTGTTGTTGCATCGTTGCCAACAAATGTGCAATGGTCAAAATCGGTATTGGCTACAAACCCATACATGGCCCCGCCATAATCATCTGAATGGTTGTTGTAGAACGTGCAATATGAAAATGTGTGACCCGATCCCGGTGGTAGATAAACCGCACCGCCATATGAAACCGAAGTGTTATAAAACAAATGGGAGTGCATTACCTGTATGGTACCACCCGATTTACTAATAGCACCGCCATAACCGGTTGAATGGTTGTACATGAGGTTGCAGTGATCAATAACAAGTGTTCCGGCTGTGTGATTAATGGCGCCTCCACCCGATGAATACCCTTTCACCAGTGTGCAACCATACAATGTAACAGTACCCGATGCGCTCACCGTAAAAATACGGCAGGCGTTTTGGCCACTTATATACAGCGTGTCATAGGAGGTAAAAATTCCTTGTATGTAAAGGGCCTTGTTAACGTTAATTTCAGAAAGCAGGTTTATGGTTTGGCTACCCGCAGCAATTAACAAAGGGTCCATTTTAACCGTGTCGCCAGGACTGGCTGATAGCACGGCCTGGCGTAGCGATCCTGCACCGGCATCGTTGGTATTGGTCACCATTACCGTTGCGGCCATTAAATTTGCAGGAATAAAAAGCGTAAGGAATAAAAGTCGTTTCATAAGCTAATAGTTAAGTTCGTGCAATTTTAACCAAAAAAAGCCGCAAAAACAAAATCCTGTAAAAAAACCGATCTATTTTTAACGAATTGGGCCGATTTTGTGAGGACGAGGCATTTCAACCAATGTTTTCAAATTGATAATTGGTTGTGTAAATTGATTATTGCTTAAACGCGTCCCATCCTAAAGCGGTCAGGGGTGATGCTTCGTTGGCCTGGTTTACCAGCCGGGCATTCATGTTGTCGGCTGTAATGTGCCCTATAATTGAAATGCCTTTGAGTTTTTTTACAATATCAAAGTCACTTTGCTTTACCGTAAACAGCAATTCATAGTCCTCGCCACCATTCAGGGCGGGGGTCGTACCATCCATGTTGAACAATTCAGCAGCCTGTTGGGTTAAATGATCAATGGGAATTTTACTTATGTAAATATCACAACCAACTTTTGATGCTTTGCAAATGTGCAGGAGTTCAGACGAGAGGCCGTCTGAAATATCAATCATTGAAGTGGGAACAATGCCGTTGTCATGCAGCATGCGCACGATGTCTTTTCGCGGTTCGGGTTTTAACTGCCTTTCCAGTAAATAATCATACCCTGTTAAATCGGGCTGTACAGTT
>DASPJQ010000357.1:0-1140 GCA_035628535.1 Flavobacteriales bacterium
ACACGGGGTATTAGAATATTGATGATGTCGTCCTGGATCTTCTTAAGCATTTTCCCTTCAGTGTCAAACTCGTCATGCTGGGTCGAAACAACAATGGCGTCAATGCGCACGGGATTATTTTTGTCATCGTATTCAAGGGTAACCTGGCTTTTTGCATCGGGACGCAGGTATTTAATCTGTTTGTTTTCCCTGCGTAACTCGGCAAGCTCAATCAGTATTTTATGGGCAAGATCAAGGGCAAGCGGCATATAGTCAGCAGTTTCATTGCTGGCATAACCAAACATCATACCCTGGTCACCAGCACCCTGGTCCTCTTTTTTCTTACGATCAACCCCCTGGTTGATGTCAGCGCTTTGTTCATGAATGGCCGAAAGTACCCCGCATGAATTGGCCTCAAACATATATTCACTTTTGGTATATCCGATTTTGCGGATTACCTCGCGCGCAATTTCCTGAACGTCCAGGTAAGCCTTTGATTTTACTTCGCCAGCCAGCATAACCTGACCGGTTGTAACAAGCGTTTCGCAGGCAACTTTTGAACTGGCGTCAAATGCAAGAAAATTATCAATTAAAGCGTCTGAAATCTGGTCAGCTACTTTGTCGGGATGTCCTTCTGAAACCGACTCGGATGTAAATAAATAACCCATGTTGAATTTTAATAGTGAAATTTTAAATAGTGAAATTTAGACTGCGAAAATAGTAAAATCAGCCGACATGCAAAACGTTTATTGCCTGTAGCAAGGAAACTGTGAATAAATCACCCTTACTTTTTTGTAAGCTTTTTAAAAACCTCTTCAAGACTTTGGGTTTCTTTGCGCAGGGTTAACACAAGATTTTGATTTTCAACGCCAAATTTGGATATTAAGGGGCGTATGTCTTCATCAGCGCCTGATTCAATAATCCAGGCATTGTCCCCAACTTCACGGGCTGTTTTGATTCCAGGGATTTTACTGAGCTGTGTTTTGCTTACGGGTTTCTCAAACTCAACATAAATTACCTGTTTTTCGGTGTTGGTTTGCTGCAACACCCTTGCCTCATCATTGGCCACAATGCGCCCGTGGTTAATAATTATAATCCTTGAGCAAATAGCCTCAACTTCCTGCATAATATGGGTTGAGAGCATGACGGTTTTTTGCTGCC
>DASPJQ010000358.1:0-1198 GCA_035628535.1 Flavobacteriales bacterium
GTCGCTTTCTACCATCACCACATCGCTTTGTAGTTTGCGCAGGCTGTATTGCACCTGCATTTCGTCGGTAAGTTGTTGGTTGCCTTCCAGAAGGCGGGTAATATTATAGCCGGAGATGACCTGGAGGAAAACGATCACCAGCACACCTAGCAAAAACAACCACAAGACCCAATATCTGATATCCGGCTTTCGCATGAAGAGTGACCGAATATACAAAATTCAACTACTGAAAAAAGCAGGCAGCTAAGAAGTAGTAACCGAGCGTTTAAAAAAGCGGAGAAATACATAAATGCAAAGGAGCACCCCACCCAGCGTGGAAGCCATGATGGGTAGCCTTTTGCGAGTAAAAATCTCGTTTAAAAGGTAGTATTCACAGGCAACTAGAAAAATGAGAGCAACAATGAAGACAAAAAATTTTTTCATGTTGAAAAAAGGGACGGACCATTGCATTGGTCCATCCCTTCAGTTAGTTAGTTTACAAATCGATACAATATGACTGGTTCTTCACAGGAACGTTAGTTTTGGCTGCGACCCCAATATTGTATCAGCGAAGGGCAACGGTTTTAATCAGTGGCCGCGGAGGCCGGATATTGGTTGATTGCGGAGCAAACATAACACGCCTTTTGGGGGCGTTTTTATTTGTTAGTCTAAATCAAATAAGCCTTCGGCGAAGGTTGAAGAAAGCACGTTGAAAAAAATGAGGTTAACAGGCACGCAGAAAAGCCATACTTCAGCGGTTAAACGCTGATGCTATATTGTCCGAAAAAATGAAGAAACAGTGCCGTAACTGTCTTTTGGCCAACAAAAATTAAAGGAGATTCAGACGCTTATTCAGGTTTGCCTTGTGTGTATCGGCAACCGGGATGGTTGTCTTACCGATGGAAATAGTGCCTTCCTGGATGAAATCGATTTTGTTGATAGCAACAATATAGCTGCGGTGAACACGCAGGAATTTGGTAGCCGGTAGTTTTTCTTCAATCGATTTTAAGGTAGCATGCACCACGTGGAATTTTGGAGCGGTATGCACTTTTACATAGTCACCCATAGCTTCCAGGAAAAGAATATCATCAATGGAAATCCGCTTGAGCATACCGTTGTCCTTCACAAACACAAACCCCTGCTCTTCTACTTTTACTTCCTGTTTGTTACTGTCCAAGGCTTCCTGCGCCTTTTCAACAGCCTGTACCAGGCGTCCTTG
>DASPJQ010000359.1:0-1708 GCA_035628535.1 Flavobacteriales bacterium
ACCGAAGCAATTATATTTTTTTGTATTTCGTTGGTACCTGAGTACGAGGTGCACGCCAGGAAATCACGTAACTGGATTTCACAGGCAGAACCCGCCTTATACCCTTCACCCGCCATCAATTTCATGTACAAATGCGCATTTTTGGTCATTGTATTGCTTACAAAATATTTGACCACAGCAGCCGCCTCAATTTTGCGCGAAATGTTTTTTCCGTTTAATTGGGCTATGGCGCGGTCAACCAGGGCCTGTGCCGTTTCAAGGTCAATCTTTACTTCGGCCAGCATGTGGCTAATAGACTGTTGTTTAATCAATGGTTGCTGGTGAAACCTGCGTTTTTTGCAGAAATCAACCATTTCATTCAGCCAGCGGTGGAGTGTGCCCGTATGCGATGCTGCCATAAACGACTTTTCATACACCATGCTTTCCTGAAACATAAGCCCGCCCGCACCAGGTTGCCCCAACACAAACGCATCAGGCACCAATACATTGTCAAAACGTATGCAACAGGCCGTAGCCGTTCGCAAACCCATTTTTGCAAAGGCCTTTTCCCTGGTCACGCCTTTGGCTCTTAAATCGACCAAAAATGCAGTAATACCGCCAAAAAAACCTTTGGCTTTATCGGTTACGGCATACATAAGTGCATAATCGGCAACGGGGCCATTGGTGCAAAATGATTTATGGCCGTTTATTTTATAGCCATTAGCCGTTTTTTCTGCCGTTGTAACCATGTTATTGGCATCAGACCCGCCCTGCAATTCAGTCATGCCGTTGCATAAAATAAGTTTTCCCGAGGCAAAGTCTTTCAACAGGTTTTTTATTTCGGGTGTAGTCCCGAATTTTTCAAGGGGCATGGTACAGGCCAGGGCATGGGCCATGACCGAAAAATTAAGACCGTTGTCATGGCTGTAATAGCCCAATTGCCGCAACACGCTGCCGTATTGTTTAAAATCCAGGTTTTTTCCGCCCGAAGTTTCGCTTAGCGTGCCTGCATGGAGGTTCATTTTAGCCATAAGGTTCCAATGGGCGCGTGAAAATTCTTCGCGCTGCTCACGCTCGGCATAGGTTGCATTAACAGTAGGTGTCACCGACTCAAAAAACTGTTTGTATGCATCAATCAAATCACTCATATTACAAATTCATTAAGGCCTTATAGTCGGTTTTACCCGATGACGTAAGGGGAAGTTTTTCGTGCTGCCTGAATTTATCGGGTACCATGTACGATGGTAAATGTAATAAACAAAATTGAGCCAGGTCTGCGTGGTTTTGGGTGCCTTTGAGCGTATAATGGGCCGTTATTTCCATGCGGTCATCTTTGCCTTGGGCCGTAACCGCCACGCTGCCTATGCCGGGATGGTGCAAAAGGGCCGATTCAATTTCGGCCGGCTCAATGCGGTAACCGTTTCGTTTGATCATGCGGTCGGCACGTTCCAGAAAATAATAATCGCCATCGGCATCGCGTTCAACTACATCGCCCGTTGAATACCACTCGAGGTTTTGCGAGTTGGGCCAATACCCCAGCATGACCGAGTGGCCCGAAACCTGCAGGATATTATCGGCATCGGTATGCAAAATAGCATACGGGCAATGTTTCCCTATGGCAATTACACCGTTTTTTTCCTTAATGGGTTTATTGAAATCTATTTTGTAAAATGAACATACATTGGTTTCGGTAGGTCCGTATAAATTGGCCATTTGCGCATGGGGGAAA
>DASPJQ010000360.1:0-2093 GCA_035628535.1 Flavobacteriales bacterium
AAACCTAATTTCTAGGACATATTCAAAGAGTTCTATACGAACTTTATATTTAATTATTAAAAGGACATTTGCAGGCGTGCCCTATAGGTTTTTGAACAACGACAGGAGGATTAATCTTCAGCCCGTTTTTGTACTTTCATCCAAATAGTTTTATTTTAGGCGAATGAAAGCGGTCCTCTTAATCCTGTTTTTATTCCTTGAGTGGTGCACTGTATTCAGCCAGGACCCTGTTTTGCTTAATCGCAGCATTAAGCAAACCGAAAACCGCCTCGAAATCCGGTATAGTTTTATGACCGATACGGTCAGAGGTTTTTTTGTTATTGAAGAACATTTTACCGGTGACGTGAAAATGGTGTCCCATAAAATAAAAGCACCCTACACGTTTAAAGAAAACAAATTAAAAATCATGGGAGCCTCGGTTAAAGGGCAGGAAACGTACGTTTTTGTTTTTGAAGGAAATGGAAACGTTGAACTGCATTGCGTGGGGAAATTTGAAAACTATCCCTGGAACAGCATCGCCAATAAATTTGAAAAATCAGCGTATGTGCTCGAAAAACCCAAGGCGGTGGCCGAGGTAAAGACCGATGAAAAAAAAGAGACCGTAATAAATTCTGAACCGGAAAAAAAGGAAACTTCATCAGTCAATAACAGCAACGAAAAAAAAATAATTGCAGGTGAAAACCCGGGCCGTTCCGATAAAAAAGACCCCGCAATAACAAATGCGGTACAACCGGTTCAGGCAGGCATTCGTTACAGGATTCAATTGGCGGCTTCATCCTCAAAAATGGATATCGCACGCCTAAAGTCCCTGACCGGCCTTGACCAGGTTGTTTTTGAAGACATAATTGACAATCTTTATAAGTATACAGTTGGCGATGAAACCTCGTTGAATGCCGCACAGGATTTACTCAATAAACTGGCTGTGAACAACTTCAAGAAGCCTTTCATTGTTGCATACCAGGACGGCAAACGCATCAGCATGGCACAGGCCCAATTGAAATAATTGAGGTTTCGGTTGTACAGAATAAAAAAAATGGCCTAATTTTATAAGGATGCGTCTTTGGTTGATTAGCATAAGTTTAGTCCTTGTGAGTGTTCATTCCGGATACGCACAAACTGCTGCTGCCGATACCAGCGGTTTAGCAGAATTTGAAAGAGAACTTGATGCCGATACGGTTGAAAAACCTTATTTCGAGCCTACGTTTAAACCAACGTTTGGTCTGGGTATTGGCAATTTCACTTTTTTTGGCGATGTTGGAAATGATTATAAAGGATTCCATTCACTTGTAAGCCGCATTGGATATGAGCTAAAGGTGAACCATTCCCTTACCGATTATCTGGATTTAGGTTTTTACGTGATATTCGGAAAACTTTCAGCCAATGAGCGTGACAGTGTCCGCAACCTTAATTTTGAGTCGCAAATACGTACCGGTGGGGCCATTTTACAGTATAATTTTTCCCATTTACTGGCTATCGATCACGATGTTGAGCCTTATATTTTTGCAGGGTTCGAATCATTTGAATTTTTAAGTAAAACCGATTTGTACGACAAATTCGGCAACCGGTATTATTATTGGAGCGATGGTTCAATTCGCAATGTGGATGAGAGCAGTCCCAATGCAGAAAATTCGATTTTAATTCAGCGCGATTATACATATGAATCGGACCTGCGTGAGCAAAACCTGGACGGGTTTGGCAAGTACCGCGAGCGTTCATGGGCCATTCCGGTTGGGGTGGGTGTGCAGTTTAAAATAGGTAAACGCATGAACTTTAAAGTAGGGACTTCCATGCATTTTACGTTTACGGACCTGGTGGACAATGTGACCGAAGAAAGCGTGGGAGACAGGCAGGGCAATGCAAAAAACGACCGGTTCCTGTATTCATCGTTTTCGCTGAATTATGACCTTGTGGGGCCTGATAAATCAAAGAAAAAAGAAGACCCGATAATACGGGAAGAAGATGATGGCGATTATTATGTAATGGACCTTACCGACCTGGATAAAGACGGAGTACGCGATTTCAAGGATAATTGTTTGAATACTCCTGAAGGCGTTAAGGTTGATGTAAAAGGTTGTCCGCTTGATAAGGATAAC
>DASPJQ010000361.1:0-1449 GCA_035628535.1 Flavobacteriales bacterium
AGCAAAAAACAAACGCTCGTTTTCCTTGTGTATCCAATAAAAATCACCGCTTACAATGTCTTTTGGTTTATACAAAATAAATGAATCGGCAAACGAACGGGCCAGCTCATCGCCAGCGGGCAACAACGCTTCCTGAATGCGCTTGGCGTAATTTATGCTGTCGGTTATTTCGTTGTTTTTGGTAACAAGGGCGTTGTTTTTTAGAATAATTTCCGCACTTAGTTTTTTGTTGTCTTTAAACCGCTTGAATGTTATTACAAGCAAAATGGCAATAACCAGCAATAGGACAATGGCCCCATAAAGCATAATGGATTTGAGCCGGTCTTTCTCAGCGTTCAGGACCTCTTTTTCCTTTAACGCTTTGTTCAGGTTTTTAAGGGATGCTATTTTTTCTTCTTTCTGATCAAGTTCCACTTTGGCCAGCACTTCGTTTACCTTGTCTTTGCCGCGTATATGGCTCAGCGTGTCCTCGGTTTCTTTATGCAGTTTATAATAAACCAATGCCGAGTCAAACCGCCTTAATTTTTCAAAACCCCTTGATATTTCAAAGTAGGCTGTTGCAAGCGCATAATAATCGGCCTGGGCCTTGAGCACCTTCACACAATTCCTGAAAATGGGTATGGCCTCATTGGAACGGTTGTTGTTGTTAAGTGCCGCCCCGTAATTCAGGTCCGAATACAACGAATACACCTCGATATTCATGCTGTCGGAAATATGCTTTGATTCCATTGCATAAAACAGTTGCTTGTCAAATTCACCTTTTTTTTCCGATATGGCGCTTGCATTGGCCAGCAATTGGAGTTCCAGGAACCGGTCTTTTAATTGTTTGGCTATTTTAATGGCCTCCTGATTATAATACCAGGCTGTGTCAATCATGGATTCGCGGCCGTCACCGTCCCATAAAACCATTGAAATGTTATCCAGCAGCAAGGCTTCCTGTTCCTTGTTTTTATTTTTCCTGAACAACGCAAGCGATTTATTATAGTACAAAATCGCATTTTCAATCTGCCCCTGCGCTTTGTACAAATTGGCCAGCGTATTGTATACATTTGCGCTCGTCTCATCGTTCTTTAATTGCTCTGCATATTCTTTGGCCTTCAACGCAAACTTTATAGCTTTCACGTTGTCATTTACCTGGAAATACAAATTGGCAAACGTCAGGCAAACTTCTTCCAGTCCAACTATGTCTTTTGTTGCCAGGTAATAATCCTCGGCTTTTAACAGGTCTGACATGGCCAGTGATACCTTGCGTTGCTGGCTGTAGTATTTTGACCTTTTAAGGTATACTGACGCCAGATAGCCTTTACTATAGTCTTTTAACTGGCCCCAGCGTAAAGCAAAATCAAGGAATTTTTTATAGTTTATTATATCACCTTGTACAAACTGCTTGCTTAATTCGTTTATTCTTTTGCGCTGGGCCTTTTCATCAAGTGCATTCAATTCGGCTTC
>DASPJQ010000362.1:0-1313 GCA_035628535.1 Flavobacteriales bacterium
AGAATTGCCTTTGGCATTGAGCGTTTTTTCAACAATTTCTTCAGGCACATACTTTTGAAAAAGTTTAAGAATGCGCTCCTGTTCCTCCATTTTGGATTGCAGTTCGTCAAGCAGTTTTTTGTTATTTTGCTGCAAATAATAGAGTTGACAGGCATTGTCAAGGGTCATTTTCAGTTCTACGGGTTCCCAGGGTTTGGTAATGTAGCGAAACACGCGCCCTGTGTTGATGGCATCAATGATGGCATCAACATCGCTGAAGCCCGTCAGGATCATGCGCACTGTTTCGGGATATTCCTTGGTTACTTGTTCAAGAAACTGCACCCCGGTCATTTCCGGCATTCGCTGATCGGTAATGATGAGTGAAATTTTATTGTTTCTTAATATTTCAATTCCTTCCGGCCCGCTTTGGGCAGTAAAAATATTGTAGTATCGCCTGAAAGCCACTTTAAAAGATACCAGGTTCTGGGGTTCATCATCTACGTATAATATGCTGAATTTTTGGTTTTCCATTGTACAGAAATAAGAGGGGCTAAAATTAAGCAGGTAAACTTTAAGTAAGTATTAAGTACAAAGTATTAAGACAGGAAACAAAACACGTATTATATTAATGTTCAGTCTTTTACATCAATTTAGTATTGTGTAAAATGCCAGCTTAAATCTGACTTATCACTTATTAAATCTTCATGGTTAAATGTGTTTCAAAAAATTACTTAAATAAGCATAGTTGTCTGAAAATCAGCAAAAACAAGGCTTCATTTTTTTTGTTCAAGTGCGCTTTCGTCACCCCTGACCGGCAGGCAGATTAGAAACTCAGCTCCTTTGCCCGGTTCGCTGAAGACTTCAAGGGTTCCGCGGTGCTGCCGGATAATGCCGTAGGAAATTGAAAGACCAAGTCCTGTGCCTTCGCCCATTGGTTTGGTGGTAAAAAAGGGTTCAAAAACCTTTTTTCGGGTTTCTTCGTCCATTCCCGGACCGGTGTCACAAACAGAAATATACACATTGTCATTGTCCGCCCAGGTTTTGATCTCAATCGTGCCTTTGCCTTCCACCGCATCTATGGCATTCTTAATAATATTCATAAACACCTGATTTAGTTTGCCCGGCAGGCATTCGATGACAGGAATATCACCGTATTGCTTTTTCACCGTGATGCCACTTTTCAACCTGTTTTTCAACAACATTAACGTAGAATTAATGCCTTCATGTACATTGGCTTCCTTTAGGTCGCTTTCTCCCACGCGGGAAAAATTTTTCAGTCCCAGCACAATTTCTTTGGTACGCAGCGCTCCCTCCTCAATGCCATCAAGCAGGGC
>DASPJQ010000363.1:0-2996 GCA_035628535.1 Flavobacteriales bacterium
TAAAAGCCGTCCAGGTGCTTACATTGCCATAAATAGCACCGAACGTTGGCGGGTAATCAACGCCCATGAATGATTTATTTACAATAACAAAAGCAGTGTCGAGACCTGCCGTACTGCATTTGTAGTAACCGGTCACGGCATCAAAGTCCGATGTATACGGGAATCCTTCCAGGTCAGATCCCGAAGGGTTGCCAAGAAATACATAACCAAAAAGTGAATCACCCATTAAAACTTCATTTTCCAGGAGTACCGACTGGGCAAGGTGTTGCGCATCGCTTGACTTGATGCAAAGCGGTGTTCCATAAAATTCATTCATGTTGGAGCTGACCCATATATCGGGCATGCTGTAAATGGTTGAACTGGTCCAGTTTTCAAAACCGCCATTGGTTAAAGCACCCAATTGCCCATGGGCAGTGCCCAATGTCATGAAGAAAGTAAGGGGAAGTAAAGTTTTTTTCATAGCCATTTGATTTTGTTTCAAATTAGCAAATTTAAGGCCAAGAAGCACAATTGTGCATACATTCGTATCGTTTTACGTTGCTCAACGTAATGCGTTAACTGTTTTATCATCATGAAATCAGCTGTTTTTATAACCCTCGTAACCGTTTTTTTTCATCCGTCACCGGAGCTTATCCGCGGGTACGATTCCAATGGAAAATTATCCTATAAGGCTGAAGTGAACAACGGCATGATGAACGGTGTGTTTACAAAATACGACCCTGAAACCGGTAACATTGCGGCTGAAGGAAATTTTAAAAACAACCTGCGTCATGGAACCTGGAAAATTTACACAGCAGGTAAACTTGTTGCGCACCGTGAATATAAAAACGGTTTCGAATTTGAAATTAATTATATTCCCAAAGAAGGCCAACAACCGAAACCGCCAATTACAAAAAAACAGGTGCTGAACCGCAACCCCAAAAATTACATTGAATATCCTGCATTACCTGATAAAGATATTTCCTGGACAAAGCGCATTTGGCGGTTGCTTGAACCCAATGAAACCAACGCTGTTTTTTTGGTGACAATAAATTTTTTGGTCATTTGTTTAAACAAATTCATGCCGGTAAAATAAAAGTGTATGATACTGCGGCCGATGATTTTAAAAAGGAATTAACGCATGAGGAATTCAAAGCCGCCCTGCCTGCCGGTGATTTTGAAGTGGTGAACTGGAAACTGAAAGAAGATTGGATATACGTAAAAGACCGGATGATTTTTGAACCGCGCGTTGTGGGTCTTTGTCCGGTTATAAAAGTAAAAACTACCGGAAAGGTATACGATTTATGCTTGATGTTTTATCCTGAATTGCGTGAGTTCCTTGCGGGTTATAAAGTGACAAAAAAAGACGAACCGCGCATTAAACATGCCGATGATGTTTTTTATTTCCGGTACTTTTCAGGCACTATTTACAAAGAAACCAATATCCATAACCGCAAAATTGACGATTACGCCAAAGGTGAAGCGGCCAAAGCCGAGGCCATGCGCATTGAGGTTGATTTGATTTGTATCGAACATGGATTTTGGTCCAAATAACAGTTGACACGGTTAAAATAAAAAGCCCCGTAGGTGTTAACCCCGGGGCTTTTTATTTTTAAGAAAATCCGTTAATTGTTAATCACCAGTTTTTTGGTCAGTATTTTATCGCCAGCATTCACCTTTACAAAATAAACGCCACGGCTCAAATTCTCAATGTTTACGTTTATATTCTTGGCAGGAGCTTCTTTAGCGGTCCACACATTTTGCCCGATTCCGTTGGTAATGGTAACGGCAACCGTGCTGGTTTGCGCATTTGAAATGGCAATGGTTACATTGGATGAAGCAGGGTTGGGATGAATGCTGAAACCAAATTCTGCATGAACTTCTCCAACATCCGTACAGTTTTGCACCGTCACAGGTTGCGTGTCAAAACTACCGCATGGGCCCGGAATGGTATACGTAACAATCCATGTGCCGGCACCGGCAGCTGTAGGATCAAACGATCCGGTTGTTACGTTGATGCATGCTCCGCAGGTTGCACTCCAGGTCCCGCCAGGGTCGGCACCACTCATGGTGAAGGCGGCATCATCGTTACAAATACCGCTGCTTACAGGAGCAATGGTTGGGTTAAGTGTGGCTTCAACAGTAATTGCTGCAGTATCGGTGTCGCCACAGGCACCTGCAATGGTATACACCACATCAAATGTTCCCGTACCTGAAACCGAAGGATCAAATTCCCCTGTTGTTGTATTGGTAATACCTGTACCAGTCCATGTACCGCCACCGTCAATCGATGTAAGGTTAACCGTACCGCCACCTGTACAAACAGTTTCGGGTGTAATGGTGGCATCAAAGGCATCGGTCACTACAATTTCGGTTGTTCCAACATCGCCACAGGTTCCTGTAATGGTGTAGGTGATTGAATAAGTTCCGGCACCAATTGAAGGATCAAATATTCCCAGTGTGCTGTCAGTAATTCCTGTTCCAGACCAGGTTCCGCCCGCATCAACCGCTGTTAAACCTGTTGGGCCATCGGCACTGCAGAACGGTCCTGTTGATGTAATGGTAGCGTCAGAGGCAGTGTTTACCGTTCCGGTAACCATGGTGCGTGTAGTTGAGCAATTGGGAGTTGTAATTTCCCAATCGTAATAAGCATAATAATACCCGGCAGTTCCGGCACTTGAATTGGTAATGGTTACATAACCCGGAATGGTGTAAGGATAAGCGGCACTTGCATTGTTGCGGAACAAATCGGGTGCGCTTCCTGCAAGCCATCCCAGTTCATAATCAGCGCCAACGGTAAGCGGGAAATCCAACGTTATGCGGCTTTCACCAGCAGGAATATTAATGGTTGCGCTTTCAATAACGGCTCCTGTATTATCACGCAATTCAACCGTGCGGTTTCCAGCGCTTCCTGCATAGACTTTTACACTATGCAAGGTACATGCAGCCGTTACATCAAAAATCAGGTGCTGGTCGCCACTAAAATAACCACCGGTACCAAATGTGTTGTCGGCAGG
>DASPJQ010000364.1:0-3067 GCA_035628535.1 Flavobacteriales bacterium
TGCGCACCCGTGCTGGATGTATAATAAATTATCATTTTTGTTTGCGCAGCCAGCAGGTCCAGGTAAACCAACCCTCCCTGGCCAGGCATTTGTCCGGGATTATTCACTGCAATGCGTAAACCGTAAAAAAAATCGTCAAAAGCTGTTTGTGATGCAAGGCTTCCACCGGGAATGGCGCCCAAAATATCATTGCCAACCGAAGTCTGGAGGTTTAATATCATGGTGGGCTCAATGGTATCGGTCCCTACTACCACATCATCGGTTAAATTAGGCGTAATGGTTTCAAAGCCGGGAACAACCAGTTCAACGCCATTGGTAGTGAGCGTTGAATTGGAATAATAGGGCGAATCCTTGAAAAATTTCTCGGTTATGCGCTGCACCGAAAAATTTTGTGCGTCCAGTTTACCGTAGTAGCCGGCATATCGCAACTGGAGTTTTACCGAATCAATGGTTACCAGATCAACCGTACTGGTTGGCGTTGATAAACCCAACTGCGTATACACGCTTGAAGTTGTTTTACCAAACACAGGATCAACATAACTTCCCAAAACAGTGTTTGACAATTCATCGGTGCGGATGGAGTCTTCCAGGACGGTATATGATTCAATTGCGAATGTATCAATAACGCTTGAGTTGAAAAGGTCGTCTTCGGGTTGTATGTTCAAACCCACATCGGTTGTTTCTTTTTTGCAGGATGACACGCCCAGTATAAATAAAAAGATAGCGGACCTAAAGACCCGCTTTCCTTTATGAGAATAGTTCAATTTAAATTTCCGGTTAGGGCTCATGTGCTGGTAGTCTTTGTTGAGACTAAACGCTGGATTTTACAAATATTATTCCTCGTCAATTAAAATTGAGTTTTCGGAGGCTACGCGTTCATACAACATGGAATAGTCAGCAACAAACGACCCGTCAGATGGTTTGGGCATGAAAGGCTTATTGGTCGACTCCAGGTGTTGCGCAAGCGTCTCATCCAGTTCATCTTCGGCTATAATTACTGCATCAGAGTGATTGATAGCTGTTTTCATAAGGTTGGTATAATCCGGTTTTTTCAACAGGTTGATATCTTCACCCAGGAAATTATCGTATTGCAGTTTTTTATGCAGTTTCTTGCTCAACTCGCCTTCAAAATGGTCATTATAAAGTGAAGTAACTATTTTGGTATCGGCAAAATGCGGGTCATCATGGTAAAATTTCTTGAGGTAAAGCGGCATCAGGGCCGAGAACCAGCCGTGACAATGAATTACATCAGGAACCCATCCCAGTTTTTTTACAGTTTCCAGCACACCACGCGCATAAAATATAGCGCGCTCGTCATTGTCTTCATAAAATTTGCCTTCTTCAATGCCAAATGGCGACTTGCGCTTGAAATAGTCATCGTTATCAATGAAATATACCTGCATACGGGCGGCCTGTATTGAAGCAACCTTGATGATAAGAGGGTGATCGGTGTCGTCAATAATGATGTTCATTCCTGACAACCGGATAACTTCGTGCAACTGGTGGCGTCTTTCGTTGATTACGCCAAAACGGGGTAAAAACACCCTGATTTCTTTACCGTTTTCCTGGATGCCCTGTGGCAACCTGCGACAAATTGTTGAAATATTCGACTCAGGTAGAAAAGGAAGCATCTCCTGGTTAACGAAAAGAACTTTTAATTTTTCCATATTATTTTAATAGCGCTGATTTGAAATGCGTTTGCAAAAATATAGAAAATTTCGCGGACTTTCGACATAAAAATTTAGTTTTGGCCTCAAATCGTGTAGAATTGACTCCAATTATTGTTAAAACCAATGCAGAACTTGAGGATCAGCTGGCTGCGTGGAGATCTGAAAATGAAGTAGTTGGATTTGTGCCTACGATGGGTGCCCTGCACGCAGGACACCTTTATTTAATTAATGCTTCAAAACATTATTGTACGCGTTGCGTGTGCAGCATATTTGTAAACCCAACGCAATTCAACGATAAAGCCGATTTTGAACGTTACCCCCGAAACCTCCGCGATGATGTGGTTAAACTGGAAAAGAGCGCGTGTGACCTGGTGTACGCCCCTGCGGTTGATCAGGTTTACGAACCGCATGTTTCCATAGCCAAGGAATTTGATTTTGGCGCAATAGCCGATGTCATGGAAGGAAAACACAGGCCGGGGCATTTTAACGGAGTGGGCAGCGTGGTAAAGCGTTTATTTGAGTTGGTAAAACCCGCTTATGCATTGTTTGGGCTGAAAGATTATCAACAGTACTGCATCATTAACAAACTTGTTGAATTGCATAACATACCTGTGAAAATTATTGGCATTGATACCGTGCGCGAACCTGATGGATTGGCCATGAGTTCGCGCAATGCCCTGCTTGACCCATTGCACCGCGAACTGGCACCGGTTATTTATCAAACCCTGCTTAAAGCACGCGAAGAAATAAGCATGCTACCGGTGAACAGCGTAAAATTACTTGTTGAACAACGCTTGTTGGCCCTGCCAGGTGTGCGATTGGACTATGTTGAAATTGCCGATGCTGAAACCTTACAGCCTTTAAACGAGATTACTGCCAGGAAAGCAAGGATTTTTGTAGCTGCGTTTTTCGGTAAAATTCGTTTAATTGACAATATTGCGCTTAACTAAAATTAATGATCCACCTATTAAAATTGGACTATTTTTGTGGCAGTTATGGAAATCCAGGTTTTGAAATCTAAAATTCACCGCGTACAGGTTACCGAAGCCAATCTTGATTATATAGGCAGTGTTACCATTGACGAAAACTTAATGGATGCGGCCAATTTGATCGCGAATGAGCAAGTGCATATTTTGAATTATAACAATGGTGAACGTTTTGTTACATACGTTATAAAAGGCGAACGCGGGAGCGGCATAATTTGCCTGAACGGACCTGCTGCAAAAAAAGTGAGCCTGGGCGACCATATCATTATTCTTTCATACGCCAACATGGATTTTGAAAAAGCAAAAACCTTCAGCCCCTGGGTAATTTTCCCGAACCCCGATACAAACGCATTGTAAATTGAAAAAAATCGCTGTCAACGTACTGCGCGTGGTCATACCGGTTGGTTCTGG
>DASPJQ010000365.1:0-1063 GCA_035628535.1 Flavobacteriales bacterium
CGTATAACGGACAAAGGTCAACTGCCTGCTTTTCCACCACAAAAAACCAAGATAGCCGACGAAAACAAACGCTGCGGCCACGGAGAGGTAAACAAAAATATTGACGGCATTCGTTTTCTTTTTTCTTTTCGGTGGCATCGGTGCAATTTATATAAAACGTCCTGTCCTGCTGAGTAGCGCGCTTAGGTTTAAACAGAATTTATCAAAACAGCATCGGTTGTCGTGCCCCATATTTCGTCCAAAAAATATAAAACCATTGTCGAAATAAATGCACTTCTAAAAAACACCTTGAATCCGCTTTAAATCTTCCATCTGCGATTACCTTTACACTATGCCTTCATTTAACTGGAACGATACGGCCAATTTTCTGTCGAAGCTTACCTGGCGGCGTAGTGTTAACATGATGAAGGTGCTGGGCAGTTATTATATCGCTAAATGGACAAAAAAAAGTATCCAATGGGGAATGCCTGTTTCCATTTCGTTTGAACCCACTACCTCCTGTAATCTGCGTTGCCCCGAATGCCCCAGTGGTCTTCGGGCTTTTACACGGCCTACCGGCATGTTGCAGAAAGATTTTTTTCGTGAAACGATTGATCAGTTATCAAAGGACCTGCTTTACCTTGTTTTTTATTTTCAGGGCGAACCTTATCTGAACCCCGATTTTCTGAACATGGTAGCCTATGCTGCTTCAAAAAAAATTTACACGGCCACTTCAACCAATGCGCATTACCTAACTGACGACAATGCAAAGCGAACGGTAGAGAGCGGCCTTGACCGCCTGATTATTTCTATCGACGGTACAACACAGGAAGTGTATCAGCAGTACCGTGTTGGCGGCAGGCTATCAAAAGTATTGGAGGGAGCAGCCAATGTAGTAAAGTGGAAGAGGGAATTAAAAAGCAAAACACCTTTTATTATTTTCCAGTTTTTGGTGGTGCGGCATAACGAACATCAAATAGGGGAAGTGGAGCGTTTGGCCAAGGAGATTGGCGTAGACCAGGTGCGGTTGAAAACAGCCCAGGTATATGATTATGAGAACGATCCCAACAAGCTCATACCTACT
>DASPJQ010000366.1:0-8445 GCA_035628535.1 Flavobacteriales bacterium
CTTGCTGAAATAGAAAAACTGCCAGGGGTTTCAAAAAATTACGAAGCGCTTGTGGAGTGGGGTTCATTGTTGGTGGATAATGGCAAGGAAAAAGAAGCGCTTAAAAAATTCAACCAGGCCATTAAGGTTGATAAATTCTCACCGGGCGCTTATTTGCAAAAGGCTGAACTTTTGTTCAATTTTTTTAATAACCAGGACGAAGCCATGGCCGCACTGGATACGGTTGAAATGATTGATTCATCATTGGCCGACCCGAAACTCATTCGCGCTGCTTTTTTTGAGAGCCGTAATGATTTTGACAATGCCATCAGTGAATACGATGAGGCCATACAAACCGACTCATCCATACACCAGGTGTATATTTTCAGGGGTAATTGCCTTAAAGAAATTAAAGAATATGACCTGGCCGAAGAAGATTTTAAACGGTACCAAAAACTCCACCGTGACGAAACTGAGGTAAATTACATGCTTGCCGAGCTTTATATCGCCAAAGATGATTATGCGGCTGCGGCCATGCTCATGTCACAAATGGAAACCAAGGGTGAAAGTACATACCAGCTTTACATTACGCGCGGTATAGCCCTAAACAATAACGGTCAGTATGACGATGCCTTAAAAGATTTTAATAAGGCCGAGCGTTTTCCCGAACGCAGCGTTGATTTGTATTTTAACCGGGGCCTTTGCTATTTTAATAAAACGGATTACCGCAATGCGAAATATGATTTTGAAAAGGCAAAAAACATGAATCCGCAGGAGATGGAATTCCATTACATGCATTGCCGGGCTGCTTACCATTTGGAATCCTATGATGAAGCTTGCTCGTCTTGCAAAACAGCACAGTTTCACAATTACAAACCCATTGAAAAAATGTATCTCAAAAACTGCAAATGATCGATTTAAATTTACAGCAAAAAATCATTGTGAAAACAATGGCAGGTTGTGAGGGGTTGCTTGAGGAGGAATTGACTTTGCTGGGTTGTGAAGACGTTAAGCGGCTCACCAGGGCTGTGATGGTTGAAGGAACGTTAACCGATATTTACCGCATCAATTACGCATCGCGTTTTGCATTGAGTGTTTTGGTTAACATCAGTAATTTTCCGGTAAAATCGTACGATGATATTTACGAGGGGGCCAGCAAGGTGTTTTGGCACCACTTTATGGGGGTAAAAAGCACGTTTGCCGTAAAGCACGCCATACGTTCAACACATTTCCAACACTCGCAATTGTGCGCATTAAAAGTGAAGGACGCCATTGTGGATGCGTTCAATAAAAAATTCAATGAACGCCCTTCGGTTGACAAGGATTCACCTGATTTTATATTCCACATTCATATTTTTGACGACAAGTGCCAATTGCTCATTGATACATCGGGCAGACCATTGTATCAACGCGGTTATAAAACATACCAGGGATTTGCCCCCATCAATGAAATACTGGCCGCGGCCATGGTGCGGTGGTTAAAATGGGACGTTTCGCGGCCCCTGGTTGATCCATTCTGCGGAAGCGCAACACTATTGACGGAAGCTTTTCTTACAGCGGTTAACCGGCCTGCCGGATTTTACCGCAAGCATTTCGCATTTATGCAATTCAGGGATTTTGACAGGGGTATGTGGGCCCGGGTACGTGATGAGTTTGATGAAAAGGAAATCAAAATACCAGGTCTTAGGCTTGTGGGTTATGAACTGAATGAACGAATACTGGAAGGCGCCAAAAAAAACATTCAGGCAATTGGCGCATCGGAAACCATACAGCTTGAAAAAGGTGATTTTTTCAAATTGTATAAACACGGAGAAGGAAATTATTTTCTGACGAACCCACCTTATGGAAAACGGATTGAACCAATGGACGAATCGTTTTTCGCAAACTTAAGCAGCTTTTTCAAGCACCATTGCCCCGGGTCAACTGTGGGTATTGTTGCGCCCAAAGAACTGATTGGAAAAGTAGGATTCAAACCCTTTTTCAGGCAGGATGTGTTTAACGGTGAGATTGAATGTCGTTTTGTGATTTTTGAACTGTTCAAAGGGTCGAAACGGGATTTAAAACAGGTATGAAAAATTTGTTTCATAGTTGTATATTAATTTTGGTGTGTCTATTTACGCCAGGCAGCATGCAGGCGCAAGACGTTTTTTTTGATCCACAGGTAAAAGACTTTGACATTATTCATGAAAATGGTGGTGAGGTTGTGTACCAGTTCAAGCTGATGAATTTTACCAGCGAGGATTACAAAGTCAAAGGCATTATCACCTCATGCGGGTGCACCAACGTTAACCTGTCAAATGATACACTTAAAAAAAATGGGGTAATTATGGTGGATGCCGGGTATAATCCCAAAGGCCGGCCCGGTTATTTTTTCAAACAATTTACTGTTGTGTTGCAAAAAACAAATAAAGACACCTTGGCGGTAGACGGCTATTTAAAAGGAACCGTTCTGTCATCGCGCGAAGTGCAATACAATCCCTTAAACCTGTCCAATACGCTTATTCAAATTAAACCTGTTTTACTTGGAGCAAATTCGGCCGCTGAAAAAACGGCCTTTAACACATTCATGAATGATTTGACTTTTGTGCTGGATAAAGATGGGTTTGCGAATCTTGTGTTGGAATATTATCAGCATGATTTAAAAGAAGACAAACTGAAATCGCTGCTTGAAAAAACCAGGCAACTGGTTACAGGGGCATTGGAAAAAAGGGGATATGAACCGTTCAGGGTTGGTTTTGCCGAACAAAAATGGCGCGATGTGAACGACACGGTTGAACATTTCCCGTTTGTAATTCTCAATGTTTCCGGTTACGGCAATGCGTTATTGAACGAATCAAAAATTTTGCTGAAGGGTATCAACCTGGCCGCATTCAAGGCGGCCGGCAGGGATTCCACGGTAATACGCTATGATTACAGCATAGCGGGTAAATCGGCAAAAGTCAATTGGGAAAAAGGCAAAGCTGCCGAATTTGTAACCCATGTGGTTCGAAACACACTCATTTATGGGGACGTGAAAATAGCATTGTACGTAAACGGAATTGATGCGCAGGGGCAGGACGACTTTTTGCACAGCAACATTCAGCCGTATTTAAAAGACTTTTATGCGTCACTTAAGGAGCAGGGTATAAATTTTGAAAAACTGGAAATTCTTCCGCCAGTTTTTATCGCATCCGGTAAACCTGAAATAAAATTCGCCCTGGTTGAAATGGTGGAAAAAAGTGATAATATTTCGTGGAACCGTTTCCAGGAACACCTGGATTCCATAAGAAGGTACAGTGCCGGCAGGACCGATTATGAAAAAGAATTCAGGAACAATATTCCTGTATACTACCAACGCGTTGAAAAACTTGACGCGTTCGATACAACAAGTAAGCAGTTTAAAGAATGGGTGAACCTTTTTAAAAGTAAATGGGAAAAAAATAAATCCATTCGCATTATTGTAGAAGCAACTGCGTCAAATGCGCCTACAATCAATAAATACGACAATTCGTTTGTAGCGCGCAGGAGGGCCAACACAACCATTGCGGCCTTGCAGGATTATTTCGTTAAAAACGGTATAGCTCCAACGCCAAAAATGTTCGAACAATCCTATGCTTTGGTAAAGGGTCCCGTTTATCATGAGCAGGACTTTGCATTGCAGCAATACAAAAAATACCAGTATGTAAAATTACTTCCTGTTGAAACCGACACGTTGTTGGTTCAGCCGAACGGTGCTGTGCCTTACCAGGTTAATTTCAATAACAATGATTTTTCATTACCCGCTTCAGGAATGGTGTTCAGGAATTTTATAGATAATCTCATACCATATATTGACAAATACGGGTATGTTGAACTAATTATGGAATCAAGCACCTCAAAGGTCCCACCAGTACATTACGTAAGCAACCGGGTGCTGGCTTTTGAACGGCTTCAAAAATCAAAAGATGCTGTAATAAACGCAATAGCTGCGCGGGGGTATAATCCGTTAAGAGTCATATTTGTGGAGGAAAGAATCCTGGTGCAAGGGCCTGGTTATAAACAGGGCATGGATCCTAAAAATGAGGTGTTTAAAACGTTTCAATATGTTAAAATTATTCCCAAAACATTTATTTACAGGTAGTTATAAATATTCTGCCAAGGTTAATTATTTCTCGACCGGTTTTATCTTTTGGTAGAAATAATGTAGTAAATTTAACACAAAACTAATTTTATGAGATTTTTTTTAGTTACAGGGCTTTTTTTGGCTTTATTTTCACACAAACTTATGGCCCAATCTGATCCGCGTGAAACAACTAAATGTGTGTTTTATGTGGTTGGTATTGAAAACAAAGATAAGGCCGAGACTCTTGCCAAATACCTGGACTCAGTAAAAAAGAAAATCACTTTTTATAAAATTGATATGACAAACAACCTGGTATATATTAATTACCGGGTAATTTCGAAGGAAGAAGTGTTACAATGCATTCAATCGAATACAAATACAAAAGTAATGGAGTCTCCGAAATATAGTTATAACACCATTTCAAGCCTGCCCGATCCGGAAAAACCCGGTATAGTTTATTGATAAGATTAACCATTTTGTTCTACCAAACCAACAACAAAAAATGCTTACAAAATTTACACGCACACTTTTTTTAATTACTGCCTGTCTCATATTTGAGAAAGCCGTTGCGCAGGGAACCACATGTGGGACAGCGGTGAGCCTGACTGTTAATGGGGCATGCGCACCTGCAACAACTATAACTGATGCAACTGCAAGTGGTCCGGCTATCACATGCGGCACGTTTGCACAAGAGGGCTGGTATTCCTTTACAATTGCAGCAACAACAACCATTACAATTACGGCTACGAATACGAACCGTAACCTTGCCATACAGTTGGTTTCCGGAACATGTCCGGGTTCGCTTGCGCAAGTAGCATGTGAAAATAGTTTGGGAGGAGGAGCAGGTACGGAAACATTAAATGCCGGATCACTTGCCGCTGGAACATACTACATACGTATTTTGAATGTTGGAGCCGGAGCAAGTATGGGGATGTCATCGGTGTGTGTTACCTCTGTTGCTGCGCCTGCAAATGATGATCCATGCTCGGCAACAGCGGTTACGGTTGGAGCCAGTTGCACTTTTACAACATATACAAATGCAGCGGCCACGGCTTCAAGTGGTGTTCCTGCGCCTGGTTGTGCGTCATATGCGGGTGGCGATGTTTGGTTTACGGTTACAGTTCCTGCAAGTGGTAATCTGACCTTTGATTCAAACACTGGTGTAATAACCGATGGAGGAATGGCATTGTATACAGGTACATGTTCATCGTTAAGCTTGCTTGCCTGCGATGATGATGCCAGCACCAACGGTTTAATGCCAATGCTTGTGCAATCAGGACTCACTCCAGGTGCAACCATCTGGATACGGTTCTGGGAATATAACAATGATAACAGTGGAACATTCAGCCTATGCGTTTACGATGGAGGAGGAGGTGCAGTGAATGATAACCCATGTACGGCTACTACTTTGCCGGTTAACTCGAGTTGTGTTTATTCCAGCCAAACAAATACGGGTGCAACCAATACCACCAGTGTTCCCGATCCCGGTTGTGCACTCTATAGCGGAGCGGATGTATGGTTTAGCGTAACTGTACCGGCAAGCGGCATGCTTGAGTTTGATTCAAATGTTGGCACCATTACCGATGGCGGTATGGCAGTTTACTCGGGATCTTGCGCATCGCTTACGTTGCTAGGCTGCGATGATGATGGAAGTGTTAACGGTTTAATGCCTGCAATAAGTTTGTCAGGATTAACACCAGGCTCAACATTGTGGATTCGTTTCTGGGAATTTGGAGGCGGAGCAGGCGGCTCATTTTCTATATGTGTGTATGATCCATGTCCTACAATGTGTTCAGGGTCTCCAACCGGAGGATCATCCAGTGCTTCTCCTTCAACAACAAATTGCGCCTCCACCTCTACAACTTTGACGGTAACCGGAGCATCATCAGGCTGCGGTATAACCTATCAATGGCAAAGTTCACCTGATGGAATAGTTTGGACAAATATTGCAGGCGCTACCGCAACAACATGTGCTACTACTGCAGCGGCAACCACCTATTTCCAGTGTCTTGTCATCTGTTCCGCAAGCGGTCTTACTACACCATCAACTACAACAGTTGTTACCTTTAGCGGCACTGCTCCTGCAAACGATTTACCGTGTAATGCAACAGCGTTGACCCTGGGTGTAACCGAAAATGGCGACAATACATGTGCCGGGAGCGCCAGTGAGCCGGCCGCTGCGTCATGCTGGACAGGTGGAGCTGTTGAAGCGGTTTGGTTTACCGTTGTTCCTACAAGTACCACGTTGAAAATAAAAACCACACTTGGTACGCTTACCAATACGCAAATTGCTGTTTACACAGGTACCTGCTCATCACTGACATTTTTGGCAGGGTCTTGTAATAACGATGCTCCTGCCTGCGGTTCATCTACCGTATCGTATTCTGAATTGTCACTTACAGGTCTTACAGCAGGAACAACATATTATATAAGGGTTGATGGTACAAACGGTTTGGAGGGAACATTTGACATTCTTGCCATTGACGGAGCATCTTCTTTTCCAACAGTTGCCGGCATGGATTGCGTTGCACCAAACCCTGTATGCCTATCAACATTTGTGGTGGCCGACCCAGGCTATAGCGGTTATGGTTCGGTGTGTGATTTACCTTCATCCTATTGCCTGGCTTCGGCTGAAAGAAACATTGTTTGGTACACAATCCCGATTAATGCTGCAGGAAATCTTGTTTTTGATATTGTTCCAAACGATTTTGATCCGGTGCTTGAAACGGAAACAGATTATGACTTTGGAATTTGGAAAATAGGTGGCACCGGTTCAGTTACATGTGCCCAAATTGCAGCAGGAACAGCTACACCATTGCGTTGTAATTATAGTGGATTAGGCGTTACCGGATTAAACGGTACAACTGCCGGCAATGCTCCCGCATCACTTTCGGCTGCCATTTGCCCCACATGTGGCGCTTATAGCCCCAGTCCAACTTATAACGGGGCGTATGAGGCACGAATAGCTGTGGCCAGCGGTGAAACATATTTATTGGCTATCAGTAATTTTTCAAACAGTACATCAGGATTTGGAATTGACTTTAAAACAAGTCCAATAGGTTATACAGGAACAACGGCAACATCGGTTACCTGGACAGGAGGAACAAGTACGGCATGGAATTTAAACAGTAACTGGGGCGGGTGCAATTATCCCACTTGCAGCATTGATGCAATTATTGTTCCGCTGGGAACCCAACCTGTTGTTACAGGAACTATGTCGGTTAAGGATTTAATCATAAATCCCGGGGCAACACTTACGCTTTCGGCAGGTTCAACACTCATTGTTTGCGGAAGTGTAACCAATAACGGAAACATTGTTGCGTCACCAACTTCTACCATTTTGTTCAACGATAATTTGACCACTCATCAAATGACAGGTGCATTTACAGGTGGAGACAAATTGGGTAATTTGACCGTTACGGATGTGGCTGGCGGTACAAATTGCACGGTTACGTTAAACAATGATCTTGAAATGGGTGGTAATTTTACAACGACCAATGCTACCAGTATTTTTAATACAAATGGTAAATACGTGACACTTGCCGGAAATTTTGTAAATAACAACGGTGCCACCACCTATACAAATGTGGGAACTTCCGGTACACTTGAATTCAATGGTACAGCTGCACAAACGTATACCCAGGGATCGTCACTGCTTGATTTGAACTTTGTGTTGATGAACCATACCGGTCCGGGCGTCACACTTTTGTCAGATATGAATATAAAAACCGTTACCGGAACATTAACCCTGACATTGGGTAAAATCATTACAACTACAACTTATCAGGTTTACGTTAAAAACAAAACAACAACAGCTTGCAATGCAGGTAATACCAATAGTTTTGTTCAGGGATATTTAAGACGCGGGATTACGGGAACAGGTGTTTTTGAATTCCCGGTTGGTGAATCGGTAAAAGGTTACCAGCGCGCAACAATTAATTTTACAACGGCATCAACAACCATTGACAACATAAGAGCCGATTTTGTGCAGTACGGATCAACACCGGCAGCACTTGGGGTTACCGATTGTACTGTTCCATATAACCTCCCGTTCCTGGATAACGGAAAATGGAACCTTAACGCGTACAATTCAACCATGACGCAAATTACCGGGAACGGTGTTTACAATTGCACATTATGGCCACGTGCAGGTTCGTATACCAATCACACTTCGGCTATTGAATGGACCGTTGCCAAAGATCCCGGATCAGGCTGGAGCATTGTTGGAACATGTAACCTTGCAAGTGTAGTGAACCAGGTTATGCGTGATGCCATGACCGGATTCTCAGCATTTGGAGTGGAACAATCAACCACAACGTTGCCGGTTGAGTTGATTTCGTTTACAGGAGAAAATTCACATGGTGACCATTTGTTGAAATGGTTGA
>DASPJQ010000367.1:0-6705 GCA_035628535.1 Flavobacteriales bacterium
ATGCAGTTTCATCATCGGCAACAACGGGAGGGAGCAGTATACCGGACAATAGTTATTTCAAACGTGTCGCATCACTTGCATTAACCAACCCTGTTATTGCCGGTTTTGGTATTAAAGACGCTTTTGGTTTTAAAAAGGCTACAGAATTTACACATGGAGGAATTATAGGGTCGGCTTTCATACAATTTATAGCAGAACCTTCAAATCTAAGCCAGGAACGAATTTCCGCATTTATTTCTTCAATTTATACCGAATCCCGGATTCCGATCCCAAATCGTAAATTTTAAATCTTAAAATATTTCAACCCCATGATTATTCAATTAAAACAAAACTTTTCGCAGTACGATGCATCGGCAATAGAAAATAAGCTTGCATTAAATAAGTTTGTATTTCTGCACGTTGATACGGGAAAAAAGCAATATTATGTATGCAACGGTAAACATGAAATTGACCTGCGTATTTTTGGTGGGTTAAAGGGTGTTGATGACATTTTCCGGGTGACGGATCAGTATAAACTTGTTTCATCGCAGTGGAGGATTGAACCAACTGTTATTGACCTGGGCGATGGTATTAAAATAGGTAAAGGCAATTTATCCATTATGGCGGGGCCGTGCGCCATAGAGAGTGAAGACCAGGTTGAACAAATTGTGGCCCATCTGGTAAAAAATAAAGTGCATATTATGCGCGGAGGCGTTTTTAAACCGCGAAGCTCACCCTATTCATTCAGGGGACTCGGACTTGAAGGGTTGCAAATGTTTTCGCGTGTCTGCAGGAATAACGGCATCAAAATTATTACTGAAGTAATGGAATTGAACCAGGTGGATGACATGATTGATTACGTTGATATTTTCCAGGTTGGAGCACGCAATTCGCAAAATTTTAATTTGCTTGATGCATTGGGCGGATTGCGTAAGCCGGTTTTGCTTAAACGGGGTATAAGCGGAACCCTTGAGGAATTGCTTCAGTCAGCCGAATACATGTACAGCCGTGGTAACGACCAACTCATGTTGTGCGAACGTGGCATACGGTCGTTTGAAAACACCTACCGGAATACATTTGATATCAATGCCATTGCAGTGTTGAAAGAGAAATCACATTTGCCGGTTATTGCCGATCCCTCACACGGGGTTGGTATACGCAGGTATGTGCCGGTTATTGCATTGGCAGCGTCAGTGGCCGGGGCCGATGGGTTGATTTACGAAGTGCATCCAACTCCTGAATTGGCCAGGAGTGACGCCCAGCAAACCCTGAATTTTGAAGAGTCGGCCCGGTTGATTGAAAAGCTAAGGTCATTCCCGATAGCTGTTTGCAACTGATCTTACTGGGTAAATAACGCTGTTTTGCGATTCATAAAAATAAGCATCAAAATTAATGTTGGTGATTTCTGTTTTTTTGACGTCTTCAGTTATAATGATTCGTCTTAAATTAAATACACGGTCGTTAATGAAATGCTGGTCATGCGCACTGTACCGGTCATTCTCCAGTTGTCCAAGGCTGATTGCCGAATAGGCCGGGAGCTCTACTGTATAATGGAATTCATCTGTACCCTTTTTTTTTGCTAATGTAACGGGTTTGTTATAGTCAATGGTTGAATTTTTGTCAATGTGGTATGCGCTCACAGGCGATGAAGCCGTGAAAAAAATAGGGATGCCTTTTGACAGGTCCATAAGGCTTACTTCTACCCGTACCGGTCTTGTGGTGTTATTGATAATAAAAAAAGGAACCGTCCACGAGCAGCTTTGAAGCAGCAATGCCAAAAAAAGCAAAACGCATGGAACAATTCTCATAGGTCAATGTGGAAGACTTTTTGCTGTTTGTTTTCTGTAAAACCAAGTTTCTCGTAAAATTTATGCGATTCGGTACGCTTAACGTTGCACCGTACCCGCAATGTTTCACACTGTTTGTCAGCGCCCCATTCGCATACTTTTGCTGTTAATTTTTTGCCAATTCCCGTTCCACGTGCAGACTCATCAACCACGAGCCCGCTTATCTCAATAAACTTTGATTCAAGCCTTACGGCAATAAATGCCTGGATCCATCCGAGCACAATCCCGTTTTGCACGGCCACATAAGCGCAGTGTTCCTTATTGTGCAAAATATAATTAATGCTTTCCCGTGTTTGCTGTTCGCTGAGCTCATAACCCAATTGCCGCGTTAGGGGCATGAGTGCAAAAGTGTCCTCAGGACTTATTTCCCGAATAATTGTTTCCAAATTTAATTGATAACCGGCAATGGATAATTGTTTACAGTTTGCTCTTCACTACTTTCACCACATGTTCCATGTCACTGGCGGTAAATTTTACAAAATAAACCCCATCGGGAAGCATTAGTTGTTTGGTATTTACAGTTACTTTATGGTTGCCGGGTGTTTGCCATTCGTTGCCCGAAAGCAATGTGGTTACCTGGCGGCCTACCACATCATATAAATTTGCGGTAACCCGCATGTCATCCACCAATTCAAATTCAAGGGTGAGCGCATCGGTAAACGGACTTGGATAAGCGTTAAATGAATAAACCAGTTCCTGGAAATAGGCGGTGAAATTGTCATCGGTCGACACGTTAATGGTCATTGAAGCGTTTTTATATTCGGCTACCAGGTTATCGGACTTCCAGTATAAAAATTTGTAACCTGGGGCCGGACTCGCTGTCATGGTTACAGGCACCCCATCAAAATACACCCCGTTCCAGGGCAATGTTTCAGGTGTTATGGTGTTTAATTGTATGGTGCCAGCTCCGGCAGGCGAAGTATTCAATCCTACGGTAACCTGCTTTACCAGGTCGAATTCGCTTTGCAATGAATCACGCACATAATAAGGACGGCAATTGATGAAATCAACCATAGCATCAACTTCATTATGCCATTCGGTTACATTGTTTGAACGGCCAACGTCCCAGATACCAAAAATGGTTATGGTCTCGTTCCATTTGCTAAAATGCCTGGCCATTTCAGGTTCCAGTTCATCACGCATGGCATAAGCCGTACTTGCAAAAGGCGTTGGGTGAAATGCAGTGTTCATTAAGTCGCAATAGCGGTTGATGAAATAATTTTTAAAATCGGTATTGGCAAGAAATGAGCGGAGCATTTGAACATGCTTGCTTGCGTATATTACAGAGGGGTCTATAATCTGGTTGAGCAATCCATAAGGGCAATGCGCAGCGGCCCCGTCAAATAAAGCAAGACCGAGGTCAGTATCCCATAAAATGTAACGCCATTTGCTGGCCGGTTCATGCCTGCGCCAGAATTTAATGTTGTTTGTTCCCTGCGCATGGGCAACATCATCAGTCCATATCCAGTCACTGTTGTTGTAATAGGTTTCAGCAATAAAATAATCGCAATAATTATCAAGATCAATTAAACTTAATGCCGAATCGTAATTGCTTTGTATGGTTAAATCGGAACCCCCGATAAAATCAACCATATCCAGGAAATCGGCATTGGTTCCATTAAGAATATCGCCTTCAAAACGCAACAGGTCCACATTGTCGGGATCAATATTATGGTTTTCGGCAATGTAATATTCATCCTGCCGTTCACGCATTTCATACATGCCCCAGTATTGCCCGTTTAAAAAAAGTGTTGCAGGTTCACCGGCCATAATGTCAATATCGCACTTCTCAACCATTTTATGCATCAACCGGTCGCGAAAATGGCAGGTATTCCAGTCAATTCCGGCATTGCGTATGTTGAAGCTGCGGAATTTATTAATGTTCTTTGAGGGAAAAAGCTGGTAATTGATGAATGCATCACCATAATCATCGTTGGCCGACACCCGGAAACTTTTTTGCGGCCACGCTTTTGAATAGTTACCATGAATACTCAAGGCGCCATCCAGTTCAAATCCTTGTTGGTGGTCCAGGCTGAAAAATTCGGTATGCGATTGCTTTTTCCATCCTTTCCAGAAATTGGCGTTTATATAAGGGATTGCTGGATCGGCATCGGGTCCCATTACATATATGCCCGTATTCCAGTCCCAGAGGTTGGAAGAGTCAGTGCTTACTGATATAACGCGCGAAGCAATGTTTTCGTTGATGAAATACGTATTGGTAACAGTTGAACTGGGAAGGCTTAAGCCCATTGGATCGAAAGCCCTGGCACGCAAAACCGTAGTTGAGCTAATGGTAATGGGTGCGGTATAAACCGGAGCGGTCGTATACCATGGCTCATTGCCGTTGGTTGTATAAAAAACCACACAACCTGGCGGAACATTGATGCTTACAGTTTGCGTGCCGGTATAAAAACCGGCATCAATACTGAATGAAGGTTCGGTAACGTAATTGCTGAAGCAAGGCGATACATCATTGGTGTCTTTTGGTGTGGGGTAAAAAAAGGTGCAGAATGTGCTGCCTCCATCGGTTGAACGCCCGCGCGAATTGTTTACCTTAATGGGGCCGAACGTTTGCGAATCAATTATTGTCCCCGAAGGGTTACTTAAACTAAGGCTGAAACCCGCACTCGCAAGTGAAAAATTGGCGTGCGTTGAAAAGTCGGCAGGAAAGGAAATAAAAGCCGAAGTGGTGTCAGAAGCGCCCAATACCAGATAGGGAATCATGGAAAGATCATCCATTCCCCCTGAATAATTATTTACCTGTATGGACAAAACATTGGTGCCAGGTTTTAGCGCAGCTGATAAAACAGGTTTTGGAACCAGGTAAAATTCAAATTCACCGCCCCAGTATAGATGCGCTTCATGATCACCATAGGCCGATACATCATAAGCCGGATGATCACCATAAATACCTACATTGCTGCGTGCAATTTCAACACCGTTTAACCAGGCCACGAACGAATCATCATAATCAATCATTAAAAAACCAACAGGATGACGGCTCGTATCGGTCACGTTAAAACTTTTACGCGTAAACAGGGAATAGCAAACGGGAACGGTGGTATTGTCATCACCGTCACCATAACCAATTCCTCCAATGCCCGACAACCATGCAGCATCGTTAAACCCGGGTTGGTACCACGAAGTGTCGGGAGGGGCTGTAGCATTGGCCTGGTATTTCCACACGTTATCGGCATAAACCGGCAATTCCCAATGGTCAATAACAGCGCTGCGGTTTTTTTCAGAAGCGTAAATAGTAAGGTGAGCATACGGATTGATGAACAGCGGTGGAAAAATCCATTCCGTAACTTTGGAACCCTCGGTATAAGTGAATTTATAATTGGTTAAATCAACAGTAGTGCCCGTAGGGTTATACAGTTCAATCCAGTCTTCACAATCACCATCCTCATCGGGATACAACTGGTCATTGGCCGAACAAACCTCGTTGATAACGACCTGGGAATATGACCAGACCGGGGTTAACGCTGATAAAAAAAAGACAAAACGAATACGAAATGTATTTTTTTTAATAAACATGCCTTACTTTTTAATCGGTTTAGCCTGCAAAATTCATTGATAAATGCGGCTTATAGGTAAAGATAGCAATTTTTTTAAATCATATAAACAAGGGATGGGTAGCACCCCGGAAACGATCCGCCCTGGATTTCGGGGAGCGGCAACGTTTTGGACACGACAGGCCGGTTGCAAACAGCAACAGGAATGTATAAACAGCCAACAGAAACCGGCACACCGGTTGAAAAAGATTATTTACCTCGCTTTAGCTTTAACCGGCTTGTATCAAGATAACTCTTAACAACGAAATCAATGTTACGGTGGGCACATTCATGTGCAAGGTAGGGGATGGTTATTTTGGTTGTGTACCCTGTGCCTAATTTAAAATTAAAGCGCACCCGCTTGCCCGATTTGGTTACGGCATCAAGGTATACGAGCTGTTTAATGCTTAGCTTGTACCAGGTTAAACCCCTAATTTCCTCACTGTTTTCCTGCGGATCAACAAAAAGTATTTTTTCATTGCTTAAAACGAGCCGGCCTTTATAATAGCGGTTAATGCGCCATGGAATAAGCCATTTGCCAATAGCGAACAATAAAAAAATAAGGAAAAACAAAGCCACAAACAGTAAAACAAGGTATGATTGGTTGTTGCCAATATAACTCCACAATACATGGGTCTGGAACATGAGCACAATGCCAATAAGTGTAAAAACAGCCGATGAAACAAAGCAAAACCGGGCAATATGCTGTAAGGGGGTAGGATTGAATTTCAGAAGTTCGCTGCCGGGCATGTGGTAAAGCTATTAAGCATGAAAAATTATAGCAATTGTTTGTTCTTAATGGTTGCTAAAAATAAATTGCGGTCATCCAATTCCAATGCAAGGGTATTAAATGCTGTTTTTCTTCCATACAATCCCACGCATTCAAATTCACCGGTCAATTCGATTACCAGGTTATGGTTGCCCAACTGGTTCATAGAATTAACGTACAATACCTTTTTATGATTTAAAATCCCGGAAGTGGTTGTTTGATGGATTTGCTTTATGGCCTTAAAAGGAATTTCAACTGTTGAAGAAATCAAGCCGTTTTGAATACGCATGCCCGTGTTGGTGACAAGTATTGGCAAACGTGCCGATGCCCTGTAATGCGCAACAAGCGCCAATGCAACATATGCGCTTGAAATTGTCAACAGCCATGCGGTCAAAACGCTCCATTTTGCTACCAGGAAATGTACTGCAACCGTTTCGGTGGAAATAATCCCAATAAAAAGTCCCGTCATGATTTTTCCGCTTTTTTGATGATAGGTAAATGCGTTGGCCGGGACCTGTTTCTTTCTGGCAAACAAGTAATAAAATATACTGAATTC
>DASPJQ010000368.1:0-1330 GCA_035628535.1 Flavobacteriales bacterium
GTAATTTACATCCTTTAATTCAACGGTGGCGCTGTTGTTGGTTACCAGTTGTGGTTCGCGCCCTTCCAGGGTGCTTATTTGTATGCCTTTGAAATGGATGGTTTGCCCGGGCCGGTAAATTTTGCGGTCGGTAAAAAAATAGGTGGTAACATGTTCATATTTTTCGCGCTTGTACGGCTTGTACTGGTAGTGTTGCCTGTTGCTTACAAACCGGTCGGTACCGTTGGTAATATCAACGTAAAAATAACGGTAGTCTTTGTTGGTTGCTTCAACCGAAACTTTTCCTTCGGCATCGCTGGTTAACGTTTGCCCGCGTTTACGGTGGTAGCGGTAGGTTTTTGAATCGTATTCATTGATCACCATGGTGAATTTGGCGCCCGCAACGGGTTTACCGTTGTTGCGGTTCAATATCCAGAAATTGTATTTTTCGGTTTCAGGTTCTTTGGTGCTTATGTAAGCAATATTTGAAACATTGAAAGGCGTATAACCAATGTTGTTTTGGGTTATTTTAAAATCGGGAGTGGCTGATGACAGTACGTAATAGGCCCCTGCAGGCATTGCGCTCAGTGCAAAGTCAATTTGATGCGGCTGGTAGTCGCCATCATCCTTCAAATCCAGTTCAAACGTTTTAACCGGTTTGTATGAAAGCAATTTTTTAATGTATTTGGTGTCGTCATAATAATCATAGGTTTCATCAAAGTCCCATCCCACGTTAATGATCCTGAACCATGCTTTTTTTACGTTGCGGTAATTGACAACGGCAATGGAAGGTTGATCAGGCACCACGCATTCTTCAACCTGGAACGAAATGGATCTTGATTCAATGCTTGCTTTTTTAGCTATGCAAAGGCCGGCACCGTATGATTTCGGAAATTTTTGCGAAACCACATCGCACATGGCCAGGGCGGTTTTGTAATTCCATTTGTGCTTGTCGCTTACATCAGGGTTGTATTTGGCGGCCTGGTCGCAAACGTAATTAATCATATGGTACTGCACTTCGGCCCAGCTTTCATGGTTGCTTACATCGGTGGCCAGGGCCTTCAAACTTTCATTGTAAATACTGTCCTTTTCACTGTGGGCCGACTGGTTCCGCATAAAATTAAGCCTGGTAAGGTCAACGTGCACCATGGCATAGGGATCTTTATCATCCAGGTGGAAACGCAGGAGGTCGGAAATAATTTGTGTGGCATACAATTTACAACTGAAGGTGTCAACACTTGTAATTTTTTGTGCAAGAAAAATTTTGCGCGGCATTAAATAATTAATGTCGTTGGTGGTGAATTTATCGGCCGGACGGGTAACGTCAAACTCGTTGCTGGAAAAAAACTCG
>DASPJQ010000369.1:0-3230 GCA_035628535.1 Flavobacteriales bacterium
CGTTCATTGCTTTTCCCAACTACGATTCCCACAGGTTGGACGCATGTAGCGACTGTTGCAAATTCCGACTGCCTAAGCATTTATTATGATGGCGTGCTGGTTGCTTATGACTCAACGGCTTCAGGGGCATCAATCGTAAACAGCTCCGTGACTTCTGTGGTGTTGGGCCAGGATCCGCGCTATAACCTTGACCCGGGAAGAAACAGTGATGTAGCGTTTGATAATTTTGCGATTTGGGATGTAGCCCGAACACAAACTGAAGTAATGAACGATATGACCACCTGCCTGGCCGGTAACGAACCTAACCTGGTACACTATACGCAGTTTAACGACAAAGCCGGGTTAACCATAAATTCACTTACAGGACCTGGCGGTTCATTTATCAATGCTACAACCAATTGGGTAACGGGAGCAGGTGTATGCGACCTTGTGTGCGACATGGAATTGTCTACTACAGTTAGCGTTACAGTAAACACTGTTGATGTTTCAACCAACACATCGTCCGTTACCATAACCGCCAATGCCACACCGGCAACATACCAATGGGTTGACTGCAACAATGCGTTTGCGCCTATAAGCGGTGAAACCAACCAAAGTTTTACGGCCGGTGCAAATGGCGATTATGCTGTTATAATAACCGAATCGGGGTGTACTGATACTTCTGCCTGCCAATTGATAAACGGAGTGGGTTTATATGAAATTGAACAGAACGGTTTCAGCATTTTTCCGAACCCAACAACAGGTTTTCTAGCGGTTATAACCAATGCCTCCTTCTATACCGTGAAGCTATTTGATGCTGCAGGCAAGCTCGTTTTAACACGCAGCAATGCTTCGGGACAAACCATGCTTGATATAAATCATCTTGAAAACGGAGTATATTCGGTACAACTGGTTAATCAGGGTTCAGTTTACACTGATAAAGTTGTAAAACAAGACTAAAAAAATTAATTGTAAAAAAAATCAAACATATGAACTCCAAACTAATTAAAAAAACCGCGCACCATATATTGATCCTTTTTACAGGTTTAACATTACGCACTACACCCGCTTCAGCTCAAAGCATAACGTTTAACGGCACAGGATACACGCTTATTTCAATGCCGGCTGCTTCTGATTTGGGCACTGCCGACTTTACCTGGACCTGCTGGATCAAAACAACCGACATGGGGGCATTTAAATCCATTGTCGGATCGTATTCAGGGTCCAGTAACAAATTTTTCTTTGGAGTCAATGGTGGGAAATTTATAGCGGCAATAGGAAATTTGACATCAGGAAATAGCACCACAACCGTTGCCGATGGAAACTGGCATTTTGTTGCAGCCACACGTTTATCAGGAAACCTGAAAGTTTACGTTGACGGTACAATGGAGGATTCGGTAACCAATGCCGGCAATGTGAATTCCGGACTTGGTCTTGCGTTTGGAAAATACGAAGGTTCGGGATATCACTACGTAGGTACCGTTGACATGATGAGTTTTTGGGACACGGCCCATACCGCAACACAGATTGTTGAAGACATGAACCGCTGTTCATTCAGTGGTACCGAGCCGGGATTAATTGGAGGATTTGAGTTTAACGAAGGAAGTGGCGACTCGACAAAAGACGTTACCAACACATATACTGCTTATTTCATGGACGGGTTGGATACAACTGCTGCATGGGGGCCAGGGTATGTAAACTCATCCCTTACCGCTGTAACCAATAACAGTCCAACCCTTACTGCAGATGCTTCAGGGTATAGTTACCAATGGGTTGATTGCAACAGCGGTTTTGCCGCAATTAGCGGTGAAACCAGCCAGAGTTTTACCGCAACGGCCAATGGAAGTTATGCAGTGGTTGTAACCCAAAGCGGCTGTTCCGACACATCGGCCTGTGAATCGGTAATTAATATTGGCATGGAGGAATTTGTTGCAAGCAGCATCCAGGTTTATCCGAACCCCTCAGACGGTAATTTCACGGTTGAACTTGGAAGAATAAATAGCGAGGTGCAGGTAACGGTAACAACCTTTGAAGGCAAAGTAGTACGCAATGAACAAAAAACAAACGTTTCGGTTTTAAACATGAACCTTATGAATGAACCGGCCGGTGTTTATATGCTTACTATTATAACCGATAAAACAAGCAAAGCCATGAGGCTTATTGTAAAATAAGGCGCAGTTGATGAGAGAAAAGGCCTCGCCAATTCTGGCGGGGCTTTTTTATGCCCACCGCCTTATGTTAGTCCCATTAACACTCATTTTTTCAATGACAATGCAGCGTAATATTTACCCGTGTCGGATGCACATACGGATTCCACAGATTGTGTAACTCAACTGTTTCAACACACCTGTCCGACAGGCTTATCGTTCCTTTTGCTAAACACCAGCCTTTTTTCTTTTTCTTAGAACCGTAACACTTGGTAGAGAAATTCAGCATTCTTATTGTAGAAGACGATCTGATAATCGCAGAAATGCTGTGCGAAATGCTGCTGGACCTTGGTTATGCCGTAATTGTAAGACAAACTTTTACAGGAAAGTCTTCGCCAGGTATAGTGGGCTTTTTATTGGATCGTTCCACAAACTTACCGTTCGTTATCACTACACGACCATTGGTTACAGCAAAAAGATTCGTTCACAATCTAGTTTTATCTTTATTAAACTGTGAAAAACATTTACAGCTCATTTGCATATTGCTGTTTTCGGTCAACGCCTTAAGCCAAACATGGGCTCCATCAGGAGCTACCTGGCACTACCGGGCCGATGGGGGATACTATGTTTTCACTTATTCGGGTGATACCGTTCTTAGCTTCGTCAATTGTAAAGTGATTGAAAAGCGCTTTATTTTTGATAATTCCTGGGGAACGGGGATTGATACCCTTACAAATTATGAATATATGTATGCCGACACTGACCGGGTCTATATTTACCGTTTCAATGCGTTCCAGGTGTTGTATGATTTTTCAGCTGTGGTAGGAGATACCCTAACGGTACCAGGCACTAACCATTACACGGGATGCGATTCAACCGGACTGGTACGTGTTGATACAACAGGTACTATGGTAATTAATGGCCAGACGTTGCGGTTTTATTCAGTACACCATATAGGTACAACCGGTTGGGGATGGAATACGCGTATTGTTGAAAAAGTGGGTCCCATTTACAATTATTCTGTTGCCGCAACGGCTTACTTTCTTCCGGTAAAAATGGATTATTGCGGCATGCTGCCAGACGAGATAAGTGAGGGTGGTCCTT
>DASPJQ010000370.1:0-5691 GCA_035628535.1 Flavobacteriales bacterium
ACTGGTGCATTTTTCAACGTTTAAAGCCACAAAGATAGGGTAATTGTACAAAAGTCAATAATCAATTACATGTTAAAAGATTGAATTTCTTGGGATTAATGATAATCAAGGGCTTAAAATTGTCACAGTTTTGTCATGTGCCGGTTACGGTTCCCCTACTGGCCACAGATTGCAGGGCTGCCAATATCATTCCCGGTAGCTACCGGGAAAACGTTGCTCCCCCATGCCGAGCAACGGAAACGATTTTATTATGCTGCACCCCAAAGCAGAAAGCAAAAATAAATTTATATTGTCAGGCATTACCGTTCGCGGGTAGGAACCATTCGTCAATAAAAAAGGCTAAGCGCTTAACTCAACCTTTCCACATAGTGTTTGAAACGTTTGGGGGTTATTCAAAAATGCTGCTCAAAAAGTTCCGTATCCCGCGTTTCTTAGTCTATCACTGTAAAGTCAGGATAATCCTTTTTGCTAAACTTAAATTTTGCGTCTTCAACAGCCACGTTGGGTGTAAACTTCGTTACATTCAACTCAACCACATCACCATTTTTACCTTTAACCGTTACGCTGTTCACCTGTTCTTTGGCCTTGTCAATTTTCAAAATTACCGTATGGTATTTTGATTTTTTGGTATCCATGGGGAACAAGTGTATTTCCTGTATGCCCCCCTCGTCTTTTATAAAACGGTATTTAAACCCTTTTTCCCAAATGGTCAGCAATTTGGTCGGGTTGGTAGTTGCATCGTTGTTGTCTTCAACAGTTTCTTCAGTACATTCTTTTTCCTTCATCAAAAGGGTCCACACCTTAACACCGTCACTTAGTACTTTTTGTTTGCCAAGGTCAATCATGTATTTTGATCCTTTCATGGTAGCCGTACCTTTTACGGTCTCATTTGTACCGGTGGTTTTATTCGTGGTTTTCATGGTAAACTCAACCTGTATAGTTGAATAAGCCTTTGTTTTCTTGCTTAAGTCGTCAAGAATAACTTTCGCTTTGGGATCCTGGTCCTGGGCCATGCTTATACCTGTAAAAGCAAGAGCGGCAATGGTTAAGAATAGTTTCATACACTAAAAGTAATTAATACTGGCAACAGGATACCCAAAAACTATTCCAAAGGATGTTAAACGCTGTTGTGATTTGTGTTAAAGAGTTGTTATTGAGGGGTATTAATAATAATATCAGTTAATTAAGCGGACAATAATAGATTCCAAGCCAATTTATTTTCCCGTTTAAAAAGAGTTTTTCTTGATAATTTCAATTTACACGGCAAAGTTCCTACTTTCATAGGGGTTGAAATATCCTTTATGCTCACTTAAGATATACAAAAATTGGCGCTTGCGTGGAACGAACGTTAAATTGTCAAAGCCTGGGATAAAATAAACCTGAAAGCACCTTGGTTGCTTTGTTAAGGTATTTAATGGTTTCGGTATTCTGATAGGTTTCGTAAATACCAAGTCCCTTGCTTGCAGTCACCAGTTTTCGCAGGCGCAGTTGGTCAATGTCTTTGCCGGCCTCAATAACAATTCTTCCGGTTTTATTTTTATAAATCTTGTAATTTGAAGTTCCAAAAATTTTGAGCCGTTTTGTAAGGGCCGTAAAAACACGGTCATTCACTAAAGTATATTGATGGATTAATTGTTTTTCCAGCTCATTCTTGTTCATGGTAGTTTTATAAATTTTCGGTTTACCCGCGGTAAAAAATGATGGCAATGTTTTCTCCTGTGGCATACGTTTTTTCAACGAGTTTTCTTATAAAATCAATCCCTGTCAATTCACCCATTTGCTCAGTTTGCTCAATCAATTTTATAAAACCGCGTTTCGTGCGGAATCACCAATGGTTCGCAAAATGAAATCTGCCGCATCAGCTTCAAGTTCAATAACCGTTCCGCCATTATTTTTTACGTCAAATTCCCTGTTGCACGATATAAGGATAATGCAAGAGAGAAAAGTGTATAGCACTTTCATCATAAATAAGGTTTGGAGAATGCTAAGATAAACGTTATATCCCGAAACAAATGGGCAGGAAGCTATTGAAGAGCATAAAAGGCGCGTAGCGCATTGTGCGCTATGCATACAAATGAAAAATCCCCAACCAATTTCTTAGTTGAGGATTCTCTTTTTATAATTAGTAAACCTTAAATTTATGTTGCTTGTCAGCAGTTCCCACTCATTCAAAACTGTTCGAACGGTTTCGTTGACGGCCGCTGCTTATTCTTTCTTATCCTTCACTTCTTCAAAATCAACATCGGTTACTTCTTCGTCTTTTCCACCGGTGTTGTTTGACCCTTCGTTATGGGTGTGTTGCTGTCCGTCTGTTCCTGCTCCTTGCTGGCCTGCATTGTACATTTCCTGCGATGCGGCTGTAAATACCTCATTCAGTTTATTCATGGCTGCATCAATGGCTGTAATGTTTTTTGAAGCATGTGCAGCCTTCAGTTCATTCAACGCCTGGTCAATAGGGCCGCGTTTATCAGCCGGAATTTTGTCGCCAAATTCTTTCAGGTTCTTCTCCGTCTGGAAAATCAAACTGTCGGCCTGGTTCAGCTTGTCGGCTTCTTCACGTGCACGTTTGTCGGTTTCGGCATTTGCAGCCGCTTCGTTTTTCATGCGTTCAATTTCTTCCTTGGCCAAGCCTGAACTGGCTTCAATCCGTATCTTTTGCTCCTTGCCCGTTGCCTGGTCTTTTGCGCTTACATTCAAAATACCGTTGGCGTCAATGTCAAACGTTACTTCAATTTTTGGCACGCCACGTGGTGCAGGCGGTATGTTGTCAAGGTTGAATTGTCCCAATGAACGGTTGTCTTTTGCCATAGGTCTTTCACCCTGCAGTACGTGTATGGTTACCGAAGGCTGGTTATCACTCGCGGTTGAAAACGTTTCCGATTTTTTGGTTGGTATGGTTGTATTTGACTCAATCAGTTTGGTCATTACACCACCCATGGTTTCAATACCCAATGAAAGCGGGGTCACATCCAGCAACAACACATCCTTAACCTCACCGGTAAGTACGGCACCTTGTATGGCGGCCCCAATGGCCACCACTTCATCAGGGTTTACGCCTTTTGATGGGTCTTTGCCAAAAAATTTTTTTACAGCGTCCTGTATAGCTGGTATGCGGGTTGAACCGCCAACCAAAATCACTTCATCAATATCGCTTACTTTCAGGCTTGCATTGTCCAATGCCTTGCGGCACGGCTCAATGGTGCGCTGTATCAAACTATCGGCTAACTGCTCAAATTTTGCACGGGTCAGTTGTTTCACCAAAAATTTTGGAACATTGTTAGCCATGGTAATGTAAGGCAGGTTTATTTCGGTAGTTGTTGCGCTTGACAATTCAATTTTCGCTTTTTCAGATGCGTCTTTCAAACGTTGCAGGGCAATTGGGTCTTTGCGCAAATCAATGCCTTCTTCACTTTGAAATTCGTTGGCAAGCCAGTCAATAATTACCTGGTCAAAATCATCACCGCCCAAATGGGTATCGCCATCGGTCGATTTTACTTCAAATACGCCATCGCCCAATTCGAGCACACTTACGTCATGTGTTCCGCCACCGCAGTCAAATACCACAATTTTCATGTCCTTGCTTTTCTTATCAAGACCATAGGCCAATGCCGCTGCGGTAGGCTCGTTCAAAATACGTCTTACTTTCAGGCCCGCAATTTCACCGGCCTCTTTCGTTGCCTGGCGTTGCGAGTCGTTAAAATAAGCGGGTACGGTAATTACTGCTTCATGCACCTCGTGTCCCAGAAAATCTTCAGCTGTTTTCTTCATTTTCTGAAGAATCATAGCTGATATTTCCTGCGGGGTGTATTTACGGTCGCCAATTTGAACACGCGGGGTGTTGTTTTCACCTTTTACCACTTTGTATGGAACGCGTGCAATTTCCTTTTGTACCTCGTCATATGTATTACCCATAAAACGTTTGATGGAGTATACAGTATTGGTTGGGTTGGTGATGGCCTGGCGTTTGGCTGGGTCGCCAATTTTACGCTCACCGCCCTCAATAAATCCTACTATTGATGGAGTTGTTCTTTTTCCTTCGCTATTGGCAATCACAACCGGCTCACTGCCCTCTAAAACAGCAACGCATGAGTTGGTTGTTCCTAAATCTATTCCAATTATTTTTCCCATTGTCTTTATATTTTAAAATGACAAGGTCAATTGATATGCCATTTGGCAGAACAGGCAAAAAGGCAGTAAAAATGGCAGATTGGGCTTGGCCCCCTGACACAATTATGGGCAAACCACGGTAGGTGGGCTTGCCAATGTGTAAATGGTAGAAGTTGTGTCAGTACAAAAAAGCAAGTCATGGGTGTGGTTTCCATGCACCAAAAGGCGCATTGGGCCCAGGCCCAGACTTTTATTGGCTAGGGTTTCATGTATCCTGGCAGCAAATATTCCAAGGCCGTTTGATACATTGGTGAATTCAGGCCGCTCTTGTACCAGGCCGGTTTGGGCCGAGTTTACAGTAATATAGGTGGCCAGGTCATCGCTTGCTGCGTAAACCTGCACATCAACACTCCTGAATACGCGTTTGTACACAGCCGGGTCATTGTTGGCCAAAACAGCAGCGCGTATGGTTTTGTAAAACGCTTCACCTGAAATATCAAAGTTTACCACACCGTCAACCATGTCGTTACGGGTGGCTTTGCCAACAACCCAATCATGTCGTACCCTGGTGGTATCTGTTGAGGTGTATTCATCCCATTTAATTCGCAACATGATTTCATACAGGTCAGAAGTAGGGGGCGGTATAAATTTTAAATGGTGTTCGTTATATATATTGGGATCAGGATCACTGACATTGTAGGTTCCAAACGCCAGCGAGGTGAAATTGGTGATGTTGAAATCGGCTTCCAGGCGGGTTTCAGCTGTCACTTCTTTTTCATGCGCGGTTCCTTCATTTAAATGCGCCACTAATTTATAAGTGTTGGCCGGGTTAAGGGTTGTGCTTTTGAAATAATAAACGGTTTGTTCAGGAGCAAAAAACACCCCATTGGTGGGCCTGTTGGTTAGTTCAGTATCGCGCAGCGTGTACGTTTTTACAATTACGCCATTGCTTAATTCCTGTACATAGGCCGTTACGTTGTCATATTCCGATGAATCGCGTATCATGGCATAATCGTAATAGCTACCGTCACCTAAAAAGGCCTTGTTGATTTTTACCCAATGGTATTCATCATTCTGATCCATCAAACCATATACAATGGTTATGTCCTCCCAATCGGTATTCAAATCAACTTTGGTTGAACATCCGGTAAACATGAAAACAATAAAAGCAACTGCAAAAGCTCGTAACATAAGCCCCAAAAGTAGTGAAAATAGCTTCGGTCAGGCGTACCGTTTATGGAATAAAAACCCGCGTTGCCACAATGCTTCCAGGTACCGGGCCCAATTCAATTAGCCATTAAAACATTTATTATCAGTAATTTTAAGGGATGCAAACCGTCAGGACAATAAAAAGGCCGGGCTAAATAACCCAACCTTTTTTTTCTTGTTTTATATCAAGGTTTAATCAGTGCTTTACCACAAGTTTTGCCGTTTTAACGCGGCCGGCTTCTGTAATTTTTACAACATACATACCGTTTTCAAGGTTGGCAGTATACAGCGTGTTTCCTGGTGTACTTAAAACCGATTTACCTGTAATATCAAGTAAGTTTACAGTTGCTCCGGCAGGCACTTCTACAGTTGCGT